>NZ_JBEHVX010000006.1:0-47354 GCF_040227455.1 Catenibacterium sp. RTP21428st1_D7_RTP21428_210409
TCACCTTCCCAGTGTCCGAATTCTTCTCTATCCTTGATATATTCGGGTCTTTCTGTAATGGAAGTGCCTTTCTGTCTTTTTGGAATGTATGACTTCCAGTTCTTTTTTGTCTTTCTTCTGACCATGCGAGGAAGATCAATAGGTTTGATGGATGTTCTTCCCTGGTGGACATAGCTGTAAAATGTTTTAGTAGACACAATCACCATATTCTTTATAATATCTGGCTGATGAAGCTTTAAATAGTTTATGGTCTCATCAATAGAGGATAATCTATTTGATTTTACTTCCTGTTCGACAAGAGAGATGAACTCTTTTGATTTTTCAAATTTAGAGTTATTTGGAATCTTATGATTCTTGGATCTCTTTTCAAATGCAGCCATGGCAGAAAGTTCATAATGAACCTTGAGATTGTAATCTCTAACAGAGATAGTGGCATCCTTGATGATAGAATATATATTAGAGACAGTAGTACCTACAGTAGAAGCTAACTCTTTAATGAATTGAGTCTTACCAATGTTACGCTTACCAGGATGGGAAGCATTGAACTGTATCAAAGAATTGATGATGAATTCATAATGAGAAAAATTAAGGTGTTTATTTTTTGCTTTTTGTGATATATTAACAGTGTTCATAGAAATCTCCTTATAAAGTGTGGTAACTATATAATACGATTTCTATGGACTTTTTTTACAAAAATTGAGAATAGGGGCCTGCAGCCACGCGAATTGGGATAAAGGGGCATGCCCCTTTATCCCAATTCCTTAATTCCAGTTTCATTTTACAATTGAGGCATTTAAAAAAAGTTAAAGTGTCAAGTAAAAATACTTGACACCTAATTTGAATATGGTATTATAAGTAAGCAAATTAAATTAATCGGAGGAAAATACAATGGCAGTTAAATTAAGATTAAAGAGAATGGGTGCTAAGAAGTCACCATTTTATAGAATTGTTGCAGCTGATTCAAGAATGCCAAGAGATGGTCGTTTCATTGAACAGTTAGGAACTTATGATCCAAGACAGAACCCAGCTAAGGTTTCTTTAAAGAAAGAAGAAATCTTAAAGTGGTTAGGTAACGGTGCTCAGCCTTCTGACACAGTTAAGAACATCCTTTCTAAAGAAGGCGTAATCAAAGAATTTGCTGAATCTAAGAAGGCTAAATAATTATGGATTACGTTAAGGCATTACAGGACATCTGTCTTGAACTTGTCAATGATCGTGATAAGTTAGAGGTTAGAGAAATGCCTTCATTAGATGATAACGCGATTGTTCTATATGTTTATGCATCACATGATGATATTTCTAAGTTAATTGGTAGAAAAGGCGTTATGGCTAATTCTATTAGACAGCTTATGTCTGTAAGTACACGTGGTATGCATAAGAGATTAGATATCAAATTTGAATCATATGGTGAGGAATAAAGGAAGTGTACACTTCCTTTTTTTTGGAGGTACAAATGGAACTTGTAGAAATTGGTAAAATCATTAATACATTTGGAATCAAGGGTGATTTAAAGATTGCTTCTTCAACTGATTTTGGAGAACAGCGCTTTGCCCCTGGCAGCCATATTCTTGTCAAAACACCAAGAGAATATCTTGATTTTGAAATCAGTAAGCATTATATCCATAAAGGATTTGATATGATTGCCTTTAAAGGTTATACAGATATTAATGAAGTAGAAAAGTATAAGGGATGTATTTGTTATGCACCTAAGGATACTTCTTTATTACCTGAAGGCATGCATTATATTTCTGATATTGTGGATTGTGAAGTCTATAATAATGGCACTTATATTGGTAAGGTCACTGATGTATATCAGGGGGCACAGGCTATTATTGGTGTTGATGTGAATGGTAAGAAGGTTATGATCCCTTATATTGATGCTTTTGTAAAAAATAAGGATATTGAACATAAGCGTATTGATGTCTCATTGATTGGAGGCTTCTTAGATGAAAATTGATGTTCTTTCATTATTTCCAGAGATGTTTGAAGGATTCTTGACAACATCTATTATTAAAAGAGCTATTGATAGTGGTCATGTAGAAGTGAATATTCATGATTTTAGAGAATTTGCGACAGATCGTCATAAGAGTGTAGATGATACACCTTATGGTGGTGGACAGGGCATGGTGCTTATGTGTAAGCCTTTATTAGATTGTTTAAAGACAGTAGTCACAAAGGATTCACTTGTTATTTTAATGAGCCCTCAGGGTATGACACATCATCAGGCTTATGCTGAAGAATTAGCCCTCAATCAGAAACATCTCGTTATCATCTGTGGTCATTATGAAGGCTTTGATGAACGTATTCGTGATTATGTAGATGTAGAACTTTCTATTGGTGATTATGTACTCACTGGAGGAGAACTTGGTGCGATGGTAGTGATGGATAGTGTCATCCGTTTACTTCATGGAGTGATCACTCAGGCAAGTCATGAAGATGATTCATTCTCTAATGGATTATTAGAATATCCACAATATACAAGACCTTATGAATATGAAGGCAGCAAGGTTCCTGATGTCCTCATAAGTGGTCATCATGAAAATATCCGTAAATGGCGTTTAAAGGAATCATTACGTAAAACAATAATCAAACGTCCTGATTTATTAGAAAAACGTTCATTTACAGAAGAAGAGTTAGAAATTCTAAAAGAATTAAAAAAGTAATTGATTTATAAAAAAGACGGTGCTATAATAGGCGAGTCGTAAGACACAGAAGTTCCGCTGGTTATATATACGAATGAGCTTCCAAGACTAAATTTGTGTAGGAGGAAATGTTATAATGAACATGCAGTTAGTAAATGAAATTACTAAGAGCCAGATCAAGACTGATGTACCTCAGTTCAAAGCTGGTGACACTTTAAAAGTATTTGTAAAGATCCAGGAAGGTAATAAGACTCGTCTTCAGATGTTCGAAGGTGTTTGTATTGCTAAAAAGGGTAGTGGTATTGGTGAAACTTTCACTGTTAGAAAGATTTCTTACGGTGTAGGTGTTGAAAGAGTATTCCCGGTAAACTCTCCAATCATCGATCATATCGAAGTAGCTAAGGTTGGTAAAGTACGTAGAGCTAAATTACATTACTTACGTGGATTATCTGGTAAAGCTGCTAGAATTAAAGAAATTCGATAAGAGAATGGGGGCTTACCCCATTCTTTTTTCTATATTATGAATAAATTAAAGAAGCTGTGTTTACCTGGTCTAGTGACTCTTATATTATGCTTATTTACTTTTATTGTTCTTCCTGTAAAGGTAAAAGGAACATCAATGATGCCTACTATTCATGATGGAGATTTTATCTTAATGACTGGAATTACATCACATAAGCAGATACACCGTTTTGATATCGTTGAAGTACGCAGCGCAGCATTAAAAGAAGATATCATTAAACGAGTGATAGGACTGCCAGGAGAAGAAATCAGCTATAAGAATGATCATTTATATATTGATGGTAAACTTGTAGAAGAATCATTCTTCAAACTTTCTTTTATACAGAAAGAAAAAAGAGAATTAGGTCTCACGCAATATACAAGAGATTTTAAAATCAAGTTAAAGCATAATGAATATTTTGTTTTAGGGGATAACCGTCCATTATCCTATGATTCAAGATATTTTGGACCTATCTACAAAGAAGATATACGTGCTAAAAATGGATATATCATTTATCCTATAAAACATATTAAGAGTAATGATTGAGGAGGAAATTATGGCAAAACAGATTCAGTGGTATCCAGGGCACATGGCTAAAGCCCAAAGAGAAATCGAAAGTAAAGTTAAGTTAGTAGATATTGTGATTGAACTTGTAGATGCACGAGCTCCTTTTTCAACACATAATCCAGAGCTTGATTATATGATTAAGAATAAGCCACGCCTCTATATTCTTACAAAGAAAGATTTAGCTGATCCTAAGGCTACAGATGCATTAATTGCAGAATTTAAAAGACAGGGACATAGTGCTATTGCGGTTGACTTAAAGAACTTCAAGGAAGAAAAGAAAATCGTTAATATGTGCCGCTATCAGTTAAAAGAAAAGCGTGAAAAAGAAGCGGCTAGAGGATTAAAACCCAAACCAATTCGTGCTCTTGTTGCAGGTATTCCAAATGTAGGTAAGTCTACTTTTATTAATAAGATTGCGAAAAGAAAAGCTGCTGCAGTAGGAAATAAACCAGGTGTAACTAAGGCTCAGCAGATTATTCGTGTTGATAAGGACTTTGAACTTTTTGATACACCAGGTGTTCTAGAACCTAAGTTTACAGATATCAATAAAGCGATGAATGTTGCACTATGTGGCTCTATTAAGATGGAAATTCTTCCTCTTGATGATCTCTTTATTCATGCAATTGGTTATCTTGCAAAACATTATCCAGAAAAGTTGAAGGAACGTTATAATTTGACTATTAATTTAGATTCTGATTGGGTACTACCAGTCTATGATCATATTTCAGATTATCGTCATATTAAGAAATTAAGAGGCGAAACAGATTATGACCGTGTTCAGGAAACGTTCTTTAATGACTTAAAGAATGCCTCTCTGGGAAGAATTACTTGGGAGTTAATCGATGAATAATCAGGAACGTTTAAAATATGAAAATGAAGCCAGAGGTGCTGGTTATTCTAGAATATTAGGTGTCGATGAAGCAGGTAGAGGTCCTATGGCTGGACCTCTTGTTGTGGGGGGTGTCATCTTTCCTGAGGATTTCTATGATGAACGTATTAATGATTCAAAGAAGCTCACAGAAAAGAAAAGAGAAGCACTCTATGACCTCATTATAGAGAATGCGCTTGCTTATCAAATAGAGGTTTTATCAGTAGAAGAAGTAGATACACTGAATGTTTATGAAGCCTCTCGTACTGGTATGAAACGTATTGTAGAATCATTAGAACCTGATTTTACATTAAGTGATGCAATGCCTTTAGGAGATATTCCTCATCTTTCTATTATTAAAGGAGATGCAAAAAGTTTATCTATTGGAGCAGCAAGTATTCTTGCGAAAGTGACTCGAGACCGCATCATGAAGGAATATGGTAAACAATATCCAGAATATGGCTTTGAAAAACATAAGGGTTATGTCACTAAGGCACATAAGGAAGCATTAGAAAAATATGGTGTGACTCCAATACATCGTAAATCTTTTGCGCCAGTACAAAAAGTACTGAATGAACAATTATCATTTGATTTTGAAGAGAAAGATTAAATATCTTTCTCTTTTTTGAGAAAAGAAGCCTCTTACAGGGAATAGATATAGTAGGAGGTGATTGTGTGGAAGATATTCTACTTTATTTTTCGTTGAAGTATCATGGACAGTTTGATTTAATTTATAAGGCATTAGAACGTAAAGAACGCGTAGATGAATCATTAAAGAAAGAACTTTTTGCGACAATTAAGTGTTCTTATACGACTATTATTAGTGATGATTATCCACAGCATCTTAAGTTCATCAACTGTCCTCCATTTGTGCTCTATTATTATGGATCTTTATCTTTGTTAGATAATGAATGTATCGGTGTGATTGGTAAGAGAGACTGCAGTGAGTATGGTGTCAGGGCGACGCGTATTCTTGTAGAAGATCTTGTAAAACAAGGACTTGTGATTGTATCAGGCATGGCTAAAGGTATAGATGGTGTGGGCCATCGTACGGCTTTAAAATCTAATGGTCATACAGTGGCAGTACTTGGAAGTGGGATTGATTATCCCTATCCACCAATGAATAAGGAACTCTATGATCAATTAAAAAACGAACTTATTATCAGTGAATATCCAGGTCTTACCCCACCAAGAAAGGACTATTTCCCTAAACGAAATCGTATTATAGCCGGACTCTCACAGAAACTTCTTGTCACTGAAGCAGATATTAAAAGTGGCACAATGATTACAGTTGGTTTTGCCCTAGAACAAGGCAAGGATGTCTTTGCAGTTCCAGGGCGTATATATGACTGTAAAGGCTGTAATGCACTCATCCAGCAGGGCGCAAAGCTAGTTATGAGTGTAGAAGATATCTTAGAAGAATAGGAAGCGTTTTGCTTCTTATTCTCACTAAGATGTTGACAAAATAAAAAATTCCCATATTATAAGGTGATGAAGGAGGGTTAGATGTATGAGTCATTTAGTTATTGTCGAATCACCATCTAAATCTAAAACAATTAGTAAATACTTAAGCGATGATTTCGTAGTTAAATCATCAAAAGGACATATCAGAGACCTGGCTATTTCTGGTAAAGGCGGCTTAGGTGTAGATATAGAAAATGAGTTTGCCCCTCATTATGTTATTAGTAAAGATAAGAAAGATGTTGTAAAAGAACTAAAAGCATGTGCGAAAAAAGCAGATGATGTTTATCTCGCAACCGATCCGGACCGTGAAGGGGAAGCCATCTCATGGCATTTAGCAGAAGTATTAGGATTAGATCCTGAAACTACAAAGAGAGTAGAATTCCACGAAGTGACTAAGAATGCAGTCACAAATGCAATTGAAAATCCACGTAGGATAGATATGGATTTAGTTCATTCACAAGAAACAAGACGTGTTCTAGATAGAATTATTGGGTTTAAGCTTTCTAAACTACTACAGAAGAAGATTAAATCTAAGTCTGCAGGACGTGTACAGTCAGTTGCATTAAGATTGATCTGTGAAAGAGAAGCAGAAATTGATGCATTTGTACCAGAAGAATTCTGGAAAATCGATGCTGAATTTGAAAAGGATAATATTCCTTTCAAGGCAGAACTTACAAAACATAAGACTAAGAAGTTAGAAATCCATAATGGTGAAGAAGCACAGGTTATTTATGATGCACTAGGTTCAACTTTTACTGTTGAAAAGATTAAAAAGACAACAAAGAAAAGAAATTCTTATGCACCATTTATTACTTCGACACTTCAGCAGGAAGCATCCAGTAAATTAGGATTTAAGGCAAGACGTACTATGTCCATTGCTCAGAAATTATATGAAGGGATTGATATCGGTACTGAAACTGTCGGTCTAATTACCTATATGAGAACTGACTCTATCCGTTTATCACCAGAATTCACTTCTGCTGCTATGGATTATATTGAAAAGACATATGGTAAAGAATATGTAGGAAGCATTAAGGTGTCTAAAAAGACTGAAAATGTTCAGGATGCCCATGAAGCCATCCGTCCAACAAGTATTGAACGTACACCAGAAAGTATTAAACAATATCTTACACAGGAACAATATAAGCTTTATTCATTGATCTATGCCCGTGCACTTGCTTCACTCATGGCACCAAGCCAGTCTGCAAGTACATCTTTAGTATTAGACAACAATGATTATAAGTTTAATGCATCAGGCTCTATCTTAAAGTTTGATGGTTGGTTAAAGGTTTATGGTGAATATGATAAGAGTAAGAATGAATTACTCCCAGATATGAGTGAAAATGAAGAAATTGACGCTAAAAAGATCAACAAGGAACAACATTTCACTACACCACCAGCACGTTATACAGAAGCAAAACTTATTAAGGCAATGGAAGAATTAGGTATTGGTCGTCCTTCTACTTATGCCACTATTATTGATACAATTCAGACTAGAGAATATGTCATTTTAGAAAAGAAAACATTCAAGCCTACTGAATCAGGTCTTTTGACTAATAAGAAACTTCTTGAATATTTTGATTCAATTATCAATGTAGACTATACTGCAAAGATGGAAAATGAGCTTGATGAAATTGCGAAGGGTCAGGATACTTATGTTCATGCTTTAACTGAATTTGAACAAGTATTTGAACCACTATTAGAAAAAGCCTATGATGGTATGGAAAAGATTGAACCACAAAAAACAGGAGAAAAATGTCCTGAGTGTGGTGGAGATCTTGTTATTAGAAAAGGAAGATTTGGAGAATTTGTAGCCTGCTCCAATTATCCAGAATGTAAATATGTTAAGGCTGATGAAAATAAGATCAATGAAGAAACAGGTGAGACATGTCCTCAATGTGGCTCTCCTATGATCTATAAAATGGGTCGTTTTGGACGCTTTGAAGCATGTTCTAATTACCCTAAATGTAAATATATCAAGCCTCAGAAGCTTGAAGAGACAGGTGAAACATGTCCTAACTGTGGCAGTCCAGTTGTATGGAAAAAGGGTCGTTTTGGTCCATTTAAAGCCTGCTCTAATTATCCAAAGTGTAAAACAATTATTAAAGAAAAGAAAAAGAAAGAAGAATAATGAACTGCCCATGCAGTTCATTTTCTTTGTTGGAGGAAAATATGATTAAGGAAGTAAATGTCGTAGGTGGAGGTTTGGCTGGTGTCGAAGCGGCTTATCAGCTTATTAAAGAAGGTGTTCCTGTACATTTATATGAAATGAGACCAGTGAAAAAGACTGATGTTCATAAGACAAGTGATTTTGCAGAACTTGTATGTTCTAATTCATTACGTGCAGATGGTTTAAAGAATGCGGTTGGTGTATTAAAACAGGAAATGACAATGAATGATAGCTTGATTATCAAGATGGCAAGAGACCATGCAGTTCCTGCAGGAGGATCTTTGGCAGTCGATCGTGAAGGTTTTTCTCATGCAGTGACAGAATTTATTGAAAATCATCCTTTAGTCACTGTACACCGAGAAGAAGTGACCAAAATACCTGAAGGGCCTACTATTATTGCCTCAGGACCTTTGACAAGTGATGCACTCGCAAAAGAAATTATGAATTTAATGGGTAATCAGGATTATTTTTATTTCTATGATGCAGCAGCTCCTATTGTCACAAAAGAATCTATTGATTTTAATAAAGCTTTTTATAAATCACGTTATGATAAGGGCGATGGAGAATATATCAACTGTCCAATGACTAAAGAAGAATTTGATGCTTTCTATGATGCACTGATTACTGCGGAAGTTGTTAAGCCTCATGATTTTGAAGAAAAGTTCTTTGAAGGCTGTATGCCTTTTGAAGAAATTGCGAGAAGAGGTAAACAGACATTACTTTTTGGCCCAATGAAACCAGTAGGACTAGAAAAGGATGGTCAGCGTTTTGAAGCAGTTGTTCAGCTAAGACAGGATAATGCGGTTGGGTCTCTATATAATATTGTAGGATTCCAGACACATTTAAAATGGGGTGAACAGGACCGTATTATTCATATGATTCCAGGACTAGAAAATGCCTCTATTGTCCGTTATGGTATTATGCATCGTAACTGTTACTTTAATTCACCTACATATTTAAATCCTACATATCAGTTCAAGAATCGTGAAGATTTATTCTTTGCAGGTCAGATGACTGGTGTAGAAGGATATGTGGAATCTGCTCAGAGTGGTATTGTGGCTGGTAAAAATACGGTGAGATATTTAAAGGGAGAAGAATTACTAGTCTATCCTAGAGAAACAGTTATGGGATCTCTCGCTTATTATATTACTCATGCGTCTCCTAGTGATTTCCAACCAATGAAGGCTAACTTTGGAATTCTTCCTGATTTAGAAGGTAAAGTGAAGAAAAAAGAAAAGAAAGAAAAATATGCACAACGTGCATTAGAAAAGATGGAAGAATTTATCAATGGATGAGAAGAAAACTTTTCTTCACTATCTTAAATATCAAAAGAACTACTCTGTACTCACTTTAGAATCTTATGATAGAGAATTGACTGATTTTCTTTTATTTATAGGTAAAGAAAGTATTTCTTTACAGGAAGTAGATTATTATGTTATTCAGAATTATTTGATTCATTTAAATGAGAAGCACTTATCTCATACAACAATTAATCATTATTTGAGTTCTTTAAGATCGTTCTTTAAATATTTATGTAAACAGGAGATTGTTTCTTCTAATCCTTTCACACAGGTGCACTCATTAAAAACAGGTACTAGAAATCCTGATTTCCTCTATGTAGATGAAATGATGGGGTATCTAGACTCAATTGATACGCATACGTCTTTAGGCGTAAGAAATAAGGCTCTTTTAGAACTTATGTATGCATCAGGACTTCGTGTGAGTGAAGTTGTCTCATTACGTTTATCCCAGGTTGATTATAATAGACAGATGCTTAGAGTATTCGGTAAAGGAAGTAAAGAAAGAGAAGTGCCATTTCATGATTATGCAAAGAAATGGTTAATAGAATATATTGATAATGATCGAGTAAGCATTATGAATGAATATCATGAAACACATGATTATGTATTTGTGAACAGAAGAGGAAAAAAGCTAACAAATAGGGGAGTAGAAAATATTATCGATCGTACAATGTATCTCTATGATCCATTGCGTAAGATTCATCCTCATACGATACGTCATTCTTTTGCGACTCATTTACTTGATGCAGGAATGGATATCCGTGTTGTACAGGAATTATTGGGTCATTCCTCTTTATCAACAACTCAGATTTATACCCATGTATCCCAAGAACACTTAAGAGAAGTATATAATCGTACCTGCCCTCGACAAGAATTTAAGAAAATTGAAAAAAATATTGACGATAAGGGTAATAAATGATATTATAATCAGCGTTGTAGACCTCTGACTACAACCGCACATAAAAGGTATTAAATGCAAGTGCTGCCTTGGTTGGCGAGTCTAAGAGAAAAAAATATGAAGGAGGTACACTGATGTACGCAATTATTGAAACTGGTGGAAAACAGTTAAAGGTTGAAGCTGGAGATACTATTTTTGTAGAAAAGTTAGATGTTGAAGAAGGCACTGAATACACTTTCGAAAAGGTTCTTTTAGTTGGTGATAATGGTGTTAAAGTTGGTCATCCTTACGTAGAAGGTGCTAAGGTTACTGCAACTGTTGAAAAACAGGGTAAGGAAAAGAAGATCACTGTATTCAAGTATAAGCCAAAGAAGCATTATCATAAGAAACAGGGTCATAGACAGCCTTATACTAAGCTAACAATCAAAGAAATCAACGCTTAATGACTCACGTAGATGTCGTTTGCCATGCAGGTCAGATTCAATCAATTAAGGTTGAAGGACATGCTGGTCAAGATGAATATGGTAAAGATCTTGCATGTGCTGGTATCAGTACCGCAGTGGTAGGTATTTACAATATGCTTGAAGCTAAAGGCTTCATGAAAGATGGCAATCTTGCCAATGTTGAGAGTGGTTACTCTTATTTCGAGATATTCAATAATCGTGAAGATTATCAGATTATTCTAGAAACTTTATTAAAAATTCTAGAAACTGTTGAATACTCATATGAACAATATGTTAAAATTAACACTAGGGAGGTATAATACTATGTTAAAGTTAGATTTACAGTTATTCGCTTCTAAAAAGGGTGTAGGTTCTACTAAGAACGGTCGTGACTCTGAATCAAAGCGTCTAGGTGCTAAGCTTTCTGATGGACAGACTTGCACAGCTGGTTCAATTATTTATAGACAGAGAGGTACTAAGGTTCATCCTGGTACTAATGTTGGTAAAGGTGGAGACGATACTTTATTCGCTAAAGTTGATGGTGTCGTTAAATACGAAAGACTTGGTAAAAACAAGAAACAGGTATCTGTTTACCCTGTAGCTTAATCTCAAGAATCCCCCATGGGATTCTTTTTTTTAAAGAAAGAAGGTGGATACATGAAATTTATTGATCGCGTTAAGATTTATGTTCAAGCAGGTACTGGAGGTAATGGTACAGTTGCTTTCAGACGTGAAGCGCATGTTCCAAAGGGAGGACCATCTGGAGGAGATGGAGGTCGTGGCGGAAGTGTTATCTTCGTTGCAACAAACTCATTATCAACTTTGTTAGATTTAAGATATTATCGTGAATACAAGGCTCAAAATGGTGAAAAAGGTCATGCTAAAAAGATGCATGGTGCTGATGCTGATGATTTAGTTATCAGAGTACCAGTAGGAACTTGTGTTTATGATGACGAAACAGGCAATATTATTGCCGACCTTACAAAGGATGGTCAGCATGCTGTAATCGCAAAAGGTGGCCGTGGCGGTCGAGGGAATGCAAGATTTGCTTCATCACGTAACCCAGCACCTAAGATCTGTGAAAATGGCGAACCGGGTGAAAAATTCAATCTAAGAGTAGAATTAAAACTACTTGCAGATGTTGGATTAGTAGGATTCCCAAGTGTTGGTAAGTCTACTTTATTATCTGTTGTTTCAAAGGCAAGACCACAGATTGCTGATTATCACTTTACTACTATCGTACCTAATTTAGGTGTTGTACAGGTTAAGGATGGTCGTTCATTTGTTATGGCTGACTTACCTGGTCTTATTGAAGGCGCATCACAGGGTAAGGGTTTAGGTCATCAGTTCTTAAGACATATCGAAAGATGTCGTGTTATTGTTCATGTCATTGATATGAGCGGCAGCGAAGGCAGAGATCCTTATGAAGATTATGTCACTATTAATAAAGAATTAGGTGAATATGAATATCGCCTATTGGAAAGACCACAGATTATTGTGGCTAATAAGATGGATGGTGATGAAGCAGAAGAAAACTTAAAGAAATTCAAGGAAAAGCTTGGAGATCAGAAAGTATTCCCAATTATTGCACCAATTCATGAAGGTATCGACGCTGTTCTTTATGCAGTTGCTGATGCATTAGAAACTGCTCCAGACTTCTTTAATCAGGAAGAAGAACAGGAAAGTGTTCTTTATACTTATAAGGAAGAAGAAAAACCATTCACTATTCATAATAAAGGTAATGGTGTATGGGAAGTTACTGGTAAGAAGGTTGAAAGACTTGTACAGATGGCCTCATTTACTACAGATGATGGCTTCCAGAGATTCGCATTACAAATCCGTAATATGGGTATTGATGATGCATTAAGGGAAGCTGGCTGTGAAGATGGCGATACTGTACGCTTATATGACTTCGAATTTGAATTTTATAATTAATACCATTTCTAGAAATGGTATTTTTTTTTGACATATGATAGAATTAGGAAATGCGTAAAGGAGATTTTTATGTATAGTTATATCAAAGGAATCATTGCAGATTTATATTCAGATCATATTGTCATAGATAATCATGGAATAGGTTATGAGGTACATGTATCCAACCCCTATAATTTTAAAAAGGGTGATGATGCAACAGTCTATATCTATCAGCAGGTCAAAGAGGATGATATTACTTTATTTGGCTTTAAGAAAAAAGAAGAAAAAGAATTATTTCAGAAACTTATTCTTGTAAAAGGGATAGGCTGTAAGACAGCTATTGGTATTCTTGCGACAGGTGAGATTGATGCAATTATTGATGCGATAGAAGGTAAAAATACAGCATATCTTAAGAAGATACCTGGGATTGGTCCTAAAGCTGCACAGCAGATTATCCTTGATTTGCATGGAAAGTTTGATAAACGTGCAATGAAGCCTCTTGGTTCTCCAGATTATGAAGAAGCCACTGAAGTATTAATCGCATTAGGCTATAAACAAAATGATGTAGAAAAAGCAATGAAAGTATTATCTAGTGAAAATCTAGACACTAATGGTTATGTGAAACGTGCATTAGCTTTATTAACACAATAATGAAAGGAGAATCTTATGGATCGTGATATTTTAGATACAAATGAACATATCGAAGATGAAGAAAGTTCTTTAAGACCGGCTTCTTTTGATGAATATGTCGGTCAGCATGATTTAAAAGAAAACCTTCGTGTTTTTGTAGGCGCTGCAAAGATGCGTGATGAAACACTTGATCATGTTTTATTCTATGGCCCTCCAGGATTAGGTAAAACCACAATGTCAATGATTATTGCGAATGAAATGGGAACGCATATCAAGATTACAACAGGACCTTCTATTGAAAAAACAGGAGACCTTGTTGCATTACTTACATCTCTTGAACCAGGTGATGTACTCTTTATTGATGAAATTCATCGTTTAAATAAAGTTGTAGAAGAAATACTATATCCTGCAATGGAAGATTTCTGTGTAGACGTTATGATTGGTAAAGATGCGACAACACGTTCTGTACGTATTGATTTACCCCCTTTCACATTAGTAGGAGCGACTACACGTGCAGGAGATATTTCTGCCCCATTGCGTGATCGTTTTGGTATTGTAGCTAAACTTGATTATTATAAGGATGAAGAACTCCGAGATATTATTTCTCGTACAAGTAAAGTCTATGGTATGGTCATGGAAGAAGAAGCCAAGATGGAACTTGCCAGACGTTCAAGAGGAACGCCACGTATTGCGAATAGACTCTTTAGACGTGTCAGAGATTTTGCTCAGTTCTATGGTGATGAAATCATTACTAAAGACCGTACAATGCAGGCATTGGACCGTTTAAAAGTAGATAATCTAGGACTAGATGATGTTGATCATAAATATTTGCTTGGTATCATCAATCGTTTCCAAGGCGGCCCTGTAGGATTAGAAGCACTTGCTGCAAGCGTTGGTGAAGAAAGAATGACATTAGAAGATGTCTATGAACCTTACTTACTACAAAAAGGCTTGATCAAACGTACTTCAAGAGGCAGAATTGCGACAGATCTTGCTTATAGGCATTTTCATATTACAAGAGAGAATTAATTTAATTCTCTTTTTTTATGCGTCAAATTAAGATTATAGGGCTGATTCTTCTAAGTATTGCCTCATTTATATATGGTTATCAAAAGCCTGAGAAGGTCGGCTCAACACAAAAATCAGAAGTCTATATTACATTAGAAGGTGCATTTAACAAGACAGGAGAAGTCCCTATAAAAGAAGGGATGACAATGAGTGATTTGGTTAAGGAAGTTGGAGTTAAAGAAAATGCTTGCATGGATTCTTTGAATATGAATAGAAGTATCCATGCAGAGATGCGTCTTTACTTACCAGTAAAAAGAGCAAATATGATTTCACTCAATAAAGGAACAATAGAAGACTTTATGACATTAAAAGGAGTAGGAGAGAAAACAGCACAGAAGTTTATAGACTATAGGCATACACAGCCCTTTTATACAATAGAAGACATTATGAATATACAAGGAATCGGTGAGAAGAAATATCTCATCTACCGTGATTACTTATGCCTTTAAGATATCATTTAGTATATTATGCAGTATTTGTCTTATTACTATCTGTTGCTTATCTTGTTCATCCTTTATTTTATATATTTCTATTAGCTTATTTAATTTATCTAGTAAAACGATTTGGAAGAAAGATGTTATTTCTTCTTTTTTTATTACCAATTATACTTAGACCAGCCACATCAACAGAAGTGTCTTCTATTGTTTCTGGAAAGGTGAAAGATATAAGAGATAATTATGTTATTTTAAATACAGATTATGGGAAGATTAAAGCTTATACAGATCATACGTTTCAATATAATGATGAAGTACTCGTTAAATTGAACTTTCTAGAAATCAATCATCGTAAAGATCCTATAGGTTATGATGAATATCATTCATTCAAAGCTAACAATATCGTCGCAAAGGCTAAAATCACCCATATTACTTCTGTCTCATCCCATCCATCCTTTTATCAATTATTAGAAAAACAGTTTTCTTCCTCAAAATCTATTAAAAGCTACCAGAAGCTGTTTATCTTAGGCATTAAAGATGAAGCCATTAAAGAAGACTATTCACTCCTCACAAGTCTTTCTCTCGTACATATGTTTGCTCTTTCAGGAATGCATATTCATTTACTCTATAAATGTCTCAGTCTTATTAAATCATTTATACGTGATGATATTGCAGATATCATCATTAAAGTACTTATAGGATTTTATGTTTTTTCTATACCTTATAATATATCTCTTTATCGTGCCTTTTATATGCTTGTTATCTATGATCTTGTGAAGGAGAAGTTCAATCAACTAGATGTTTTATCATTTCTTGTTTTAGTTAATGTTATTAAGAATCCTTATATCATCTTTAGTATTTCTTTTATCTTTTCATATTTTATTTATTTTCTTGTCATTATGACCAAACATTTCCCATACCGCTCTTTCCTTATTTATTTAGGTGGTATTCCTATTGTCCTCTCACTTAATTTCTCTATTAATATCTTTTCTTATTTCTTAACAGTTCTTCTTTCTCCTTTTATATCCTGTTTCTATATTGTGACACTTCTCTCTCTTATTTTTCCAATAGATCTGATTATGAAGATGATGATTGGCTACCAGCGGATGATTCTTACCTTTATTACTTCATTCAATGCTGAAATCATTTTTCAAAAACCAACACTCTCATTTATTATTCTTTATTACATTATCTTGTTTAATATCTTCTTATTATTAGAAGAAAAGAAAAGTATTCAACTTTCTATGTCATTGTTGTGCGCACTACTGATCAGCTTCCATATATATAGTATCTATAAACCTTACACGCAGGTCTCTACTATTGATGTAGGACAGGGAGATTGTTCACTCATTCGTCTCCCTTTTAATCAAGGAAATTATTTGATTGATACAGGTGGTAATAGGGAATATGATATTGCCTCTCATAATGTGATTCCATTTCTTAAATCTCAAGGTGTTCCGTGTATTGATAGAGTTTATATCTCTCATCATGATTATGATCACTATGGTGCATTAGATTCATTAAAGAAGAAATATAAAGTCAAGCGTGTTGTTGATACCTATCAAAAAGAAGAGAAGAATAAGCTCATTACAATCAAGATGCTCAAAAGTGATGTTATCTATCCTTCTACTAATGAAAACTCATTAGTGATGTTAGTCACAACAGGAGGCTATAATTATTTATTTACAGGCGATATCCCAAGTAATGTAGAAGAAGACCTCTATAAGAAATATGGGAAAATAGATGTAGATGTCTTAAACCCTTTAATTGGAAAGTGATACGAATTTGCACTATATCTTATCAAAGTATATCGGCAAATTAGTACAAAGAATATTCTGAGATTTTAATTTATTACTTGATTTTTCATCTTGATAGAGCAAACATAGACAAAAATCGAGGTGAAAGAAAATGTTAGAACAAATCATAAGTGTAATTCCCGCGAATAAGATAGCAGAAAAAAATGAAAGGAAAGTAACTCGTGTTGTAATCTATGTGAGAGTTTCCACAAGTAAAAAAGAGCAAGTTCGCTCATTCAATAATCAAATAGATTATTTCCGAAATAAAATTGATAAAAGAGAAGATTGGAGACTAGTTAACATCTATGCTGATGAAGGAACAACAGGAACAAACACAAAGAATCGTAGTCAATTTCTCCAAATGATAGAAGACGCAAAGAAAGGAGAGTTTGATTTAATCATTACTAAATCAATTTCTAGGTTTGCAAGAAATACATTAGATACAATCAAATACACAAGATTATTGAAATCTTTAAATGTTGGAGTTTACTTTGAAAAAGACAATCTATGGACACTGTCAGATGATGGAGAGTTTATTCTTACAGTAATAGCAGCTGTTGCGCAAGAGGAATCTCGTTCTATTTCTGAAAATACTAAATGGGGAATGAGAAAAAATATGGCAAAAGGTAAAGGCTGTTTAGCTTTCTCTAGTTTTTTAGGATATGATCGAGGAGATGATGGAGGTTATCTGATTAATGAAGAACAAGCAGAGATTGTAAAAAGAATTTATAACTCTTTCTTAGAAGGGTACACCTTAAAGGATATCACTCTTTTATTGGAAAAAGATGAAATTAGGACGGTTAAAGGTAAAGAGAAATGGGACACAGCCACAGTATTATCTATTCTCCAGAATGAAAAATATATAGGAGACTGTCTAATGCAGAAGTATTATATACTAGATCCGATTACCAAGAAGCTATTGAAAAACAATGGAGAAATTGATCGGATATATGTAATAAATCATCATAAGGCAATAGTAGATAATGACACATGGGAAAAAGTGCAGTTTAGATTAATCAAAGCTGTCAACAAAACTCATGCTAGTGCTTTACTAAAAAGGAATTTTTTTATGGGAATGTTGTACTGCTCTGCTTGTGATAGAAAATGTGGAAAAATGATAAATACAAAGGTAGATCATTCAGGAACTAATTATGAAACTTGTAGTTATGTTATTCATTCTTGCGCATCAAATGGTACTTCACCAAAAATAAGAGAAAAAAATCTGATTTTATTAATATATGATTCGATTCTAGAATATTTGGTGATAAAGAAGAAAGAAACGAAATCTCGGAAACCAATATTTGAAAATGAATACATCCAAGTTAGAACAGAAGAGAAAATAAAGATATCGTTACTACTTATACATAAGTTGATAGATAGGATTATTGTTTTACCCGATACAAAACTTCAGATAAATTATTATGATGGGAAGGTAGAATGTGTAAATTATGCTGATTATGAATATGACGAGAGGTTAAAACAGGCGAAAGATTTTATTTACACGCAAGATGAAATATAGAGAACTGGTACAGTTATTAGATGATTGAAGGGAGAATGTTTTATACTAAAGAAAAGAGATTATAAACTATTTGATGATTCTTATTTTACGATTGTCAGAAAGGAAATAAACTTTGTTGAATTGAAATCAAATGCCACAGGACACTTTTGGAGCGTTTTTAGCAACCAATTTGACGAGGTTAATAGAATAACCGTTTATCATAAGAAAAGGGCACAGGAGATGAAATATCGCGAATATAGCAAATGTGATTCTGTTGTTGCTGCAATAAGTCACATAAAAGAGTTTGATAAGCAATTTTTAGAACGACAAGAAAAGAAAATTATCACTTGCAAAGAGAGTAGAAAACTTAAGGTGTATGAAGGAAGTGGTTATAAATATAAATCGACACCTACTATTATTCTTAAAGGGGAATGGTTAAGAAAATATGGATTTGATATAGGAGAATACATTGAAGTGAGGTGCAATCAGTTAGGTGAACTAATAATACATAAAGTGGTTTAATATGATTTTTTAAATTTACACTCAGTATTGTCTATGAGTGTATTTTTATTGATTATCAAGTTAGAATATATAATACATTGACAAATATATTGTCAAGTGATAAAATTCTTTGCAAGGAGGATGCTATTATGGAAGAAATCAAGAGAATGCAAAATAATTTACTACTGATTCGCAGAGCTATTGGGTGGACCGCAACTGAACTTGGGGATCAGATTGGTGTAACTCGTCAAACGATAAATAATATTGAAAGTGGAAGAAACAAGCTAACAAAAACTCAATATATTGCTATGAGAAGTGTAATCGATGCCGAAACAATAAAACATCCAGAAGAGACTGAAATGATTAAGATTCTTCTCGATATGCTAGTTGACCATCCAGAAAAATACACCGAGAAAGAGTGTAATTCACTTTTGGAAAAGGCAAATTTGTTAACACCATCCATTTTAGCTGGAACTGCAACAAGAGAAATTGTTTCAAAGGAATGGATTAAAACAGCGAGTTCTATTGCTGGAATAACACTGACTTCATTGGTGAGTTCTCCGTTCGTAGTGAAAACTGTAAGTGACTGGCTTACAAAAGCAATACAGAGTAATAAGAAAAAATGAAAGATGAACTAAAGATAGATAGGAGTTGATAGCATGGATGTTAATGCGAACGAAAGTACAGAAATTATAGAACTTCAAAATGGAAATCATCTGAATATTTTTAGAACAAAAGAAGATATAACTGGTGTTAATATTTCTAAAATGAGTAATTTTTTTGATGGTTACGTGCAAGATATGATGCTATCGATACGTAAATCTTCAACTTTACAAGAAATTACACAGCTACCAATTGCAGACTTAAGCATAATTAGTGAGGTAATTAATCAAGCAGATGTTATTACAAAAGGAAACATTATGTTATTACCAGATTTTGATAATTTGCCTTCTGATATAAAAACAAAACTTAAGAAAGGTATTTATTCTGTTGGGGAATCAAAACAGATAGAAGATAATATGCGAGCCGTTATTCTTGATGAAAATGGAGTTCGTATTAAAGATATTACTCTCAAAAAAGTTATAAAGAATCCAGGAAATGTTGAAACGATGCGAAGTATTGGCAATCAAATACAGATGCGTCAAATTTATGCGAAATTATCTGAAATACAAGAGTTTCAAACGTATCAAATTCAAAGGGATCGAGATAGAGAGATTGTTCTGCCGTTTTTGGATGCACGTGGACTTATATTAGAAGCAGCTACTAAAAAATCAGAAGAAGAAAAAATTAGAATGTTAAAGAAAGCTGATAGCAAAATGAGAACGGCTATCAATGCCGTTTATACAGATATTGAAACTACTGCAAAAAGTTTTGCAAAAAAGGTTGATGCTCCATTTGGTTATTTAAGCAAAATACCAAATACCTATATGGGATTTATTTCTGATGATTTGCAAATAGTGACAAAATTTGTAGGAGTAAGACTTCAAATATTAGAGTATTTGGGTGAAAGAGAAACTGCAAAACTGGTAATAGAAAATTATCAAAGCAGAATGTTGAATTTTATTGAGCAACCGATATCTAGAAAAGGGCAGTCAGCTTCTATGTTAATGCATGATTACTTTCCATATAACGATGATAATATGGATTCATGGTATAAATTTTCTGTAGAAATGAAACCTACATTCGAAAAAAGTTTGAAACAATTAAAGATGAAAACATCGGATTTAGATGAAAAAGAAGTTTATTTTGTGTCTGTGGAGGATAGTCATAATGAGTGAAAAAGTTAAGAAATGTAAAGTTTGTGGAAGAATTATTACTGATAAAAAGAATGTTACAGGATTATGTCCAAAACATCAAAAGGGATTAAATGATGGTGCCGCAGTAGTTGGAATTGGTGCTGTGGCACTAGGATTAAAAAAAATTGGGCCTAAAATTTTAAAAGGGGCAATTAAAATTATTAAAAGATAATTTTTTTGAAATACTGTTCAATGATTCTAGTTTCTTGAATAGAAGACTCCATTGTTGAATTTGTTTTGCGTAGAAAATAAAGAATATATAAAGAATATATATAGAGAGAGGATGGTGCTGGTACATGGAATACGAACCAGAATTAAATTTCATAACAGAATTTAAGCTCAGTAAAAATGGTATGTTGGCTGAGTTGAAAAAAGAATTTGATATTATAAGATTAGCGATTACACATATGGAGGAAATAGGATCAGACCATAAAGAACTGATAGATCGCATAGTTGTTATGCCCTTAAGAAAAATTATGTTTGAAAATCAGCATACGCCATTAATTCTTGAATTATGTCCAAACTTTAAGATGCCTCTGATATCAGGTATTTCCTTTGAGGGAGAGGATAAATTGCATATTGAACTTGCGCCATATAGTTTTGGACAAATAGAAAATTGGATTATTTTAGAGGAATGGGCAAATCAAAAAATTGCATACTTCGATAAAGATGTGTCTGATATTCCCGATGTTATTCCAAATATGACTTTTCAATTAATCCTAAATAAATTAAAGAGACAAGAAAAGGCAGAATTTCAACAGTTGTTTACTAGCGTAGAGATAGAGTATAAAGGTGAACAGATAGTAGGATATGGAAGAGTCAAGCCGGAAGATATATTATCAAATAAAAAAATTTTCGAGTTGATGAAGAAGGTAGGGTATTACGATTTAACAGTTTATGACTTTATCAAATATCTTTCTGATAAAAGAGGAGCTCATATAGATATGGGGATTGCTCCGTTGGTTAAGGCTATCAATGGAGATAAAGAAAATAAATTTACACCTATTATCTGCTTTGGTTTGCAATTGATATATGCTTCAAAAAAACAAATTTCAGGTCTTGATGACTACTGGCCTGAAATAATAGATATCGTTGAGAGAACTTAAAAAATCTATTGATTGATCATCTGAAGCATAACACTAGTATTTTCTTAGAAAAATCATAAAAAATGAATTGCTTCATTATCAAAATACTCGTGAATTTTTTATTAATCTAATTTTATAATTTATGACCTGTGTCATGTGGTCAATCAAAAAAATCTTATAATGTAACTATTGTGTTAAAGATGCAAAAACTATTCTGAATGAAGATGGTAGACTTTTTGTACAAATATTTAGTCATGTAGTCTTGCATGACTTTTTTATTTTACTCAAACAATCCATCTGAATATTAGGGTGAGGAGAAAAGCACTACGAGATTGATACAAAGATACAGTATAAAATATGCCTAGAATGGCTTAAAATATAGGAATTTATCGGGAGAGCAAAAGAGGCTCTTATTTTTTTGCCTTGAAAAAGGTTGAAATTAAAAAAGTTTATGCTTGTTGTTATTAGTTTATGCACAACCTTTGAACGATTGATTGGAGTTATCGTTCAAATATGTATGTTATTAAAATTGGTTAATTAATTTAAAAATCACATAAAATAGTGTACATTCTAATTTGCTGTTATTATAATTATAATTATAACTTATATGACTGAGGTGATTTTTGAAGTGAGAATAAGAACAGAGCAGAGGGGTAATTACAATATTAACGTATATGATATAGATATCACTGAGAATATGAGAAATGAGTGCTTACAATTTGCTAAAGATATTGTTCTAACGGATAATCAATATAGTAGGCTTTTACCGACTCAAATTAAGGAATCAGGTGATGTTTCCCTACAACAGAAGATAGAAGTTCAGCGAACATATATTGGAAAATTAGGAGAATTAGTTTTTTTAACATTCCTTAAAATAAAAGGTAAAGAAGTTGATATGCAGGGAATGTTCGATGTTTTTGTTGGCCAAGAAAATGTTGATGGTTATGATTTTATTACTAGAGATAATAAGACTGTGGACATAAAAACTGGTTTCAGAGGTATTCACAGAAGACTATTAATTAATTGTGATCAATTTAATAATATTCCTAAAGATTATTATGTTGCTGTTAAGCTAAATGCGATAGATGTTGATTCTGAATTAACCTTAGTTAATTGGGATGATATCACAACAGGAACTATTATGGGATATTCTGATTATGCTTATTTAAATCGGTATGCTAAAGTGAGGGATTTTGGTGAAGGGGATGCTAAATATATAGACTATAATAGAATGATGGGGATTGATAGATTGGTTAGGGAGTTTTAATGACTCCCTATTTTTTTGACCATAAAACATCACAAAACATCATCAAACATTATAAAACACTTGAAAAAACATGATTGTATATAGTATAATGTATATGTATAATTGTGCAATTTTTTGTAAGTCAGAGGTGCAACGATGGAAGAAAACTACAACGAAAAATGGGTAAGCTTAGAAGAGGCAGCTGAACATTTAGGTGTTAAACCGATAACTATACGTGATTGGATAAAAAAAGGAAAAGGAATTCCTGCACATAAAATAGGGAAAAAATGGAAGTTTAAATTCTCCGAGTTAGATGCCTGGGTAAAGAGCGGGAAAAGTGCAATAGATTAAATTTAAAGGTGGTAGTACAGTATGGCAAGTGTAATGTTAAAGAATGCATTGTCCATTACAAATGGTTATCTTGTGCAGAATTACAGTAAGAGTGAACTTAAAGTAATTAGAGAAGAAATAAATATATTGCTGGGTGAGCAAAAGGATTTTACAAATAAATATAATGATATGTATTCGTATGAAGAAGTTCAAGAAATATTATCTAACATTAATGAAAAAGAAGATATTAGAAAAGCGAAAGGAGTGTATTATACACCTTCAGATATAGTGAGATTTATTCTTTTCAATAGCGTGAAAATGGTATGCGGAAAATTAAAACCAAATAATCTTCATGTTCTTGATTTAAATGGAATCCCTTATAGCAATTTTTGTTATGAAAAAACTGTATATGATCCTACTTGCGGGGCGGGGGTATTTCTGCTAGCCGCTCTTGAAATGAAACTAGATTTATTAGATCTTCATAATACTGAAGTCACAAGAGGGAAAATAAAAAAAGTTATTTCAACTTTAAAAGGAAATGATTTAAACCCGGATTCTATATTACTTACAAAAATTAGATTACTGCTTTGTGTTTTACACAGACATGGTGCATCTAAAATTAAAGGATTAGCAAGTATGATGGAGTCTTGTTTTACATCATATGACTTTGTTTCAACAACGCCAGATTCAAATAAACAATACGACATAATTGTCGGGAATCCTCCGTATGTAGAAGATTCAAAAAGTGAATCAACCCCAACTATGAAGTATGGGAATATATATGCAAATGTATTAGATAACTCAGCAAAGCATCTGAAAAAAGGCGGGGTAATAGGGTTTGTAATTCCATTGTCATATGTTTCTACACCACGAATGAAAAAAATTCGAGATGAATTATCTAGGCAAACTGCAGAACAATATATATTAAGTTATTCAGATAGGCCAGACTGTTTATTTACCTCAGTTCATCAGAAATTGTGTGTTCTTTTCGGAAGAAATGTGACATCAGCACGAAATGTATATACGGGAAATTACAGATATTGGTATAAGGAAGAAAGAGGAGAACTCTTTAGCACTACTGAGGTTGTGAAAAACACATTTGTTCAAGATGATTATATTCCTAAATTAGGTACTAGGGTTGATAGTGCGGTATATAGAAAAGTCACTAGACATAGGAATGAACTTATAAAAATGCTTGAGAAAGATAATGTACCTTTATACTTAAATATGAGAGCAGCCTTTTGGATTAAAGCATTTTTAACACTACATAATGGATCTGAATATAAAGAGTTTAAATGTGAAAATAGAGAGTATGCAAATTTTTGCATGTGCTTGCTTAATTCATCATTGTTTTGGTGGTATTGGATTTGTATTTCTGACTGTTGGCATATTACAAGAAAAGAATTGACTGGATTTAAAATACCAGATTTAGTTGATTTTGAAACGACAAATAGATTGGCTTATGCATTGGAACAAAGATTAGAAGATACTAAAGTATATGTAGGTACAAAACAAACAGACTACGAATATAAGCATAAAGAGTGTGTAAATGTCATTCACGAGATTGATGATTATATAAATGCATTATATGGATTAACCGATGAAGAAAGCATTTACATTAAAAATTTCTCGTATAGATACAGAATTGGTGGAGGTGCTGAAAATGGACGTAATTGATTTGTTTTCTGGATGTGGTGGCCTGTCCTTAGGCTTTTTGAAGGAAGGCTTTACAGTAAAAAAAGCTGTGGAGTTTGATGAGAAAATTGCAAACACCTACATGATGAATCATCCAGAAGTAGATATGATTGTGGACGATATAAGAAATATAGACCAATCTGGTGTGTTTGAGATAGGTGATGCTGATGTAATAATTGGAGGACCACCCTGTCAAGGGTTTTCGATGGCTGGAGCAAGAATCAGAGAAGGATTTATTGATGACCCTAGAAATTATTTATTTAAGCATTATTTCAATGTTGTAAAGACTGTAAAGCCAAAAGTTTTTATAATGGAGAATGTCAAAGGAATTATGACAATGCAGAATGGAAAAATATTCGAAGAGATTCAGAGAATTTTCCAAGATGCAGATATGTTAGATGGGAAACCATACCATTTATACTACCGTGTTGTTAAGGCTGTGGAGTTTGGAATCCCACAGAAGAGAGAAAGAATGATTATTATTGGCACAACTATTGATAATGTGGATGTTGAAAAACTATGGGATTTAACAATTGAGAATATGACAAAAGAGTATCCGACATTTTTTAACAAAGTCACGGTGGAAGATGCTATTGGAAATATGCCAAGTCCAACTATTGATGGTAAAATAGCAAATCCAGAGGCGATGACAGACTATCAAAGATATTTGGCTAGTAGTAATGATATTTTGAGTAATCATACAAAGACAAATCATTCGAAATTGGCAGTAGACAGGATGAGTAGAGTGGATAATGGACAAAACTTCACAGCATTAAAAGAAGAAATAAATTCTGTCCATAGTGGTTCGTATGGAAGATTATGTTGGGATGAACAGGCTCCGACAATTACAACTAGATTTGATACACCAGCAGGTGGAAGGTTTATTCATCCTTGTGAGAATAGGACGCTAACACCTAGAGAAGCTGCTAGAATTCAAAGTTTCCCAGATGATTTTATATTTTACGGAAATAAAACAACTATTTGTAAAACTATTGGGAATGCAGTTCCACCTAAGATTTCATTCTTTTTAGCAAAATTAGTAAGAAAAATTATGGAGATGGAGGATAAATGATATGAATCCTATTTTACAAAATAAATTAGAGCAATTAAAAAGTGCGAATGATTATGAGTGTTGGTATTTAGTAAAACAACCGACCTCATTTGACAGCTTGTGTTATTTGGTATCATTTTTACAAAAGTACCAAAGTGCTACACAAAATAAAAATATTCAGGATTACATTTCTGAACAGTTGAGTGAATTAAACAAGGAAAAACCTAATTTGAATATATCTAACAATTATCGTGCATTACGAGTCGCAGCTTTCTTTGGATTGATTACTATGACTTCATCAAAATATGATGAATCTATTATTACTGATACTTTTAAAGAAATAACGGAACGTTGTAATGGGGAATATGAAAAAACGGATTTGTATAAAGATATTATTCAAAGACAAATTGAGAAGATGTTTATCAGCTCTGAAATTGATGAACAAAGAAATGGCGTTAGACAAAAATATCGTTTATATCCTGTAATGCTTTTGTATAAAGTTCTTATTGAATTGGGAAGGACTACAGGACAATATGAAATCTCGATGACTGAATATCGTTATTTAGTTGCAACTACAGAGGTGTTTGAAGATTTTCTTGAAACATTATTGTTAATAACATTATTAAGAAATGAACAAAATGACACAATTGAAGAATTTGAAAAATTCAAATCAAAATTTGACAACAGACTAATATTGGCATTAAAACAACTTGAAACATTGGAGTTTGACAGAGATTATATACGTATCAAAGAAGACAGAATTCAAGAAGTTGCAAAAAAAGTATTTATCTTTGAAGAAAATCCAAATATTTTTACTACTCTTGATTACTTGGGATTTCTAGGCTCAGCAAAATCTTTATTCGAATTAGAAAAGTTTGAGAATGAAACAGATGTAAGTACGGTTTCTGCAGACGATATTTTAACATCAAATAAGATAGACGAATCACAACGAGTAGTAACCGGTAAAAATATTTTATTATATGGTGTTCCTGGTTCAGGAAAAAGTTGGACTATTGAACATGAATATTGTAAAAAAGGTACAGTTGTAGAAAGGTTAGTGTTCCATCCCGATTATACAAATTCAGATTTTATTGGACAGATTTTACCTGTAGTAGACCCAGTTGATAAAATGGTTACTTATGAATTTACACCAGGACCTTTTACTAATATACTGAAGGAGGCATATAATGACCCTTCAAGACCTTATGTGTTAATTATTGAAGAAATTAACCGCGGTAATGCTCCGGCAATTTTTGGTGATATATTCCAATTATTAGATAGGACAGTAGAACCAAGAGTATTGGATGAAATAACTTATCCGATAGGAACTAGTGAGTATGGAATTACTAATGAAAACATTGCAAAGGTTGTTTATGAAGATGGAAAACACAAAGTAAGGATTCCATCTAATCTTTCAATCTTAGGTACAATGAATACTTCGGATCAGAATGTATTTACATTGGATACTGCTTTCCAAAGAAGATGGAATATGAGACTTATTGAAAATAACTTCAATAATGTTAGACATTCATTATCTAATGCCGAAATTCTTGATACTAAGGTTACATGGCAAAAATTCTGCGAAACAGTAAATACTATTATTATTGGTAATAGAGTGAAGATGGCTTCTGCAGAAGATAAGAGACTTGGTGTATACTTTGTTCATGAACAAGATTTGGTCTTTGATTCAAAAGCATTACCGACAGGTGACTTTGTAACAACTCTTGATGAGTTAAATGATTTAATTCGCCATGAATTGTTAGGTACTTTAGACACAAATAAAACAGCAAGACTTGAGGAATTGAGAGATGCTATTCTTCACAATAGACTATTCCCTGAAAAGGTAATAAAGTATTTATGGGACGATGCATTTAAGTTTAATCCAGAAGCAATTTTTGATACAGAAAACATGGATAGCTTAGAAAAAGTAATTAGAACATTTGTATATAGTAAAGGACCTGATAGATTTAGAATTTTTAAACAAAATGTCAGGGATACACTTTATCCTACACAGCAGTAAAAAAATAAGTAGATAAAGGTGGTGATTCTTAATGGATTTAACGAAAAATCTAAGGCAGCGATGTCATGTAAATACGAATGAAGATGGTGATAGTTTTGTTGGTGTAAAAGCAGATTCTGATGATGCTGTGATTTATTTTCCATTAGGTTATCAATTGCCGGAAAATGATGATGATTCAAGAATCGATATCAATAATTTATTTGGAGTGCTTGCTGCATTTATGAAAGAAGATAAGGTTATTGAGTCTCCTAAGTTTGAGGCACCAAGAACCGTAGATTTTCCAATTCATGCATATTTAACGATTATCCGTGGTTTCTTAAGAGCTGGACGATATTATATTGAAACAGATCCACAGTACAAAACGGATACTAAAGGAAGGACTTCTTGGCCGAAGACAGTGAAGGAACAAAGAGCATTAGTTCAGAAAAATGGATCGCTTATTTTCACGAATATGACTGTTCGTTCGTCTACTCCAAATGCAAACAAAGAGATAACGCAGATACATAAATATTGTGTTTATGAGGCTTTTGAAAAGTTGGGATGGTTGTATGTTCCTTTTATGCCTGAGAAACCAGGGATGCATCCGGGTGTAAAAGAGTCTATCTATATTCTTACTAAAAAAATTGGAAGTACTAACAATGATAATGAGCAGGAACTTTTCACGGCTATGAGAGCAATGCTTGAGTATATTGATCAGAAATCTTCTGATACGCAGTATTTTTTTGGTACTGACCATTTTGAAACAGTATGGGAGAAAATGATTGATAAAGCTTTTGGTATTGAAGATAAAACACAATATTTTCCAAAAACTAGATGGCTGTTGGATTATGGGCATGATAAGGAGAAAACACCTTTATTTCCTGATTCAATAATGATTTATAAAGATAAGTATTATGTTTTAGATGCAAAATGTTATCGTTATGGTTGGACAGGTAATCCAGATCATTTGCCTAATGGTACAGATATTAATAAACAGATTACATATGGTGAATACATCGAAAGAGTAAAAGGCATTCCTAATGCTAACCTCTTTAATTGCTTTATTATGCCATATAATAAAGCTGATAATCTTTTTAGATTGAACAGCAATGTTGGTAATATAGGTGAAGCTATCGGTGATTGGAGATATGATGCTAGTAATCCTAAAATGAAAAACTTTGAAAGAATTCAGGGGATAGTGATGGATACTAGATATTTAATGTACAACTATATTGGCACTCCTGAACAGCAGAAAAAAGAATTAGCGGAATGTATTGAAAAAGTTCTATCAAGAGGTCTTGTATCACCTCCAAAATAATAATATAAAATTACAAATATAAAATCTCCATTCAAGTAGCGTAAAAGTTACTGAATGGAGATTTTTTTATTTGTTAAGTTTTCTTTGTCTACTTCGTCTTTGTGCAGCAGCGTTGGCACAAGCAGGACAGCAATATTTTTTGTTTGTAACAGTAGCATTGATTAAGAAATATTTTTCATGTTTACAATTAGGATTTTCACATTCTTTGTATAACTCTACTCCTGGTTTCATATAGAATACCGAAAAATATAAAGCTTCAAGAAGACTGTTAAGTTTCCAAGTAGGTGTTAGCGCATTAATTTCTAACTGAGGACAAATATTGTGGAGATTAGCATTAATTTCTTCGCTTATAACAATTTTGGCGATTTTAACAAGCATCTCTTTCATCTCATCAGAAAAGTTTTCTTTGTTAGGGCTTGAGTAATATGTAATTCTCGTAGGTTCAACATTCTTAATAATACTGACTTTCTTCTGATAATTATAATAGAAGTCAATGATATTTCTCAAATTGTCATTTGCCATATTATAAGTAGTATATAGACAAAAAAGATTTCTAAAATAATAATCACGACTTCCTGTTAGTCCAGTTACTCCACTTCCTTCACTCATACCTGCTATTTCGTTTATATCAAGTTTTTCAAAATCTCCTTTTAAAGTGTCGAATATAGATATGCATTCAGTATCAAAGAATTCTTGGTTTCTATGGAGGTCAGGAATAATGTTGTAAGTTCTAATTAAATTAGTAAATTCATGAAAATTGGTGTTATAAGTTATGCTAGATAACTTCATTTCAATTGGTTCAGAAAATAACAAATAAGTTGTGTAAATAAGTATTGCCTTATAATCTTTCTTTCCAGCTATAGCACTCATCAATTTTACAGTAGCTTTGATTCTGTTCAATATTTCTAATAATACAGTTCCATCAATTGTTTCATACATTTCTGAACTAATGGGGAAAATAAAACCATATTTTTCCAAGAAACTAATTGTTCCATCCACATCATTGGGTTTTATTGCAAGTAGTTGTCCTAGAATGTTTTCAGTTATTATACCTCCAGCATTACCAGATAAATTTAATCCCTTTTGAGCGGAATAAGAAAAATGAAGTGAGTTAGCATTGGGGTTTGCACATACTTTTAAAACAAAAGAAGGATCTACTCCTGGGGCTGTATGTACAGTTTCTTTTTTACACTCGCATGGAGTGTTTTCTAGTTCAAAAAAATTATTTAGAAAAAAATTAGAAGAATTACTCATGATTAACCTCTTTTCTAGTTTTATAATTTAGTGATTTGTGACATAACTCATTATGAATGAGATATCACATATTTAAATTCTAACTTGTAATCACATTATATCATGAAAATAATATGAATGCTATATATAACCCCTTACTATTTGATTGATAGTAAGGGGTATTTTAATGGAAATTTTCTTACTTATTAAATGATAGTAAAATGTAATCAAGCTAAATCACGTGACTTAGCAAAATAAAATAACTCAAGCCTAATTACGTAATACGGCGCGAGGATACGAATATTGAGCCATTCACTAAATCGAGTGAAAGGTGAAATTTGATGTACCCTTATTTCGTCATGCGTAAAATGGCTAGGAGAGTCGGTACATCTTAGTATTGGCTCATTTTTTTGTCCTCGTTCGAGTTAACCAAATTAACAGAAAAGCGAGGACAATCAATGAAATTTTACAAAACAAGCTCAAAGAAAAGAGATACTTACATTTACACATTTACTGGAATTGATGGTAGAGAAGAAAAAATCATTCTTCGTCCTGGAGAAAACGGGGTAACTGAGGCTGACATCAAAACACTTCATGCATTAGATGACAGTGAGGTTTATTACAACAACAAGAACTCCAAACCCGAAAGAACTCCAGAAGAAAAAGCTGAAATTGAAGAATGGACTAAAAAGTATATTGACGAAGAAACTGCTAGAAGAGGAGAGGCTCCATCAGAATATGAAATAGCATACAAGGTAGAAGAAAGATTCCCTAAAAATTACAACCTATCACTTGAATATGATTTTGGAACAGATGAATCAGATACTGATTTTGATAAGAACCGTCTTTTATACCAATTAGCGGTTAACCCAAATTGTGAGAATAGTGAAGATACAGAAAGAGTGCGTGAACTTATTGAAGAACTTACGGACAAGCAAAAGAAAGTAATCAAAAAGGTATTGTATGAAGAAATGAACTTCACTCAGATTTCAAAGGAAATGAAAATCAGCGTCAAGAATGTTTCAAAGCATTATAACAATGCCCTAAATTACATCAAAGAAAACTTTTTTAAATAAATCCTCCTTAAGGGGTAAAATTCGAGCTGTTTTCTTTGCCTGTTACTTGTAAGGGACAACACCTTACAGAAAGCGAGGTAAGGAAAATGGCAATGAAACACAAAATCACAATCAATGTTTCAGACCCCAACGGAAAGAAAGCCAATGTCCTAAAAGCAGCAGATATGCGTTTGCCGTCAAGAATTGCAAGATTCTTGTTTGGTGATTTTACACAGGTGTATTTGCTTGCTCCAGGACAAACGGTTGAGTCCGTTGATGTCAAAGAACTAAAGTAAGGAGGAAATGCTTAATGAGTAAATCAAGCGAGTTAGCAGTGCAGGTTAAACAGTTAAAACAATGTGGCGAAATGCTTATTGGTATAGCAGATAGTCTTTCACAGCTATTTTCTTCAGATGAAGAAAAACAAACACCAAAGAAGGCTTTTACATTTGAAGAAGTGCGAGGAGTTCTTGCTACTAAATCAAGAGAAGGTCATACAGCTGAAATTAAAGCAATTCTTACCGAATTTGGTGTAGAAAAACTTTCAGATGTGGATCCATCAAAGTATGAAGAACTTTTGCAAAAAGTGGAGGTGATGTAAATGGTAGCACACGCATTATTGTCTGCATCATCTAGCCACCGCTGGATTAACTGTCCGCCATCAGCAAAACTTAATGCAGAGGCAGAAAAAGTAAATTGTGAAACGAATAGTGATTATGCAAAGCAAGGTACTGATGCACATACTCTTTGTGAACATAAATTAAAGATTGCAATTGGTATGGAAAGCACAGACCCTACAGAGAACCTTAGTTTCTATGACGAAGAAATGGAACGATGTGCAGAAGAGTACAAAAACTTTTGCATATCTGTAAGTCAAGAAACTCAGAAAACTTGTAAAGACCCAGTAATTCTTATTGAAGAGAAACTTGATTTTTCAAACTATGTTCCTAATGGATTCGGTACTGGTGATTGCGTAATTATTGGAGATGGAACTCTTCATGTGATTGATTATAAGCATGGTCAAGGTGTAGAAGTATCAACTGAACACAATCCTCAAATGATGTGTTATGCACTTGGAGCATTAAATCTGTTTGATGGAATTTACGATATTGATAATGTTTCAATGACTATCTTCCAACCAAGAAGAGAAAACATCAGCACATTCGTTATGGAAAAAGATGAACTCTACACTTGGGCAGATACAGTTCTAAAACCAAAAGCAAAATTAGCCTTTGATGGTGAAGGTGAATTTATGGCGGGAGATCATTGTAGATTTTGCAAGGTCAAAGCAACTTGTAGGAAACGCATGGAACAAAACATGGAACTTGCAAAGTATGATTTTGAGATGCCTGTAACATTAGAAGATGCCGAGATTTCAATTGTTCTTTCAAAAGTAGATGAACTTGTATCATGGGCAACTGATGTTAAAGAGTATGCACTTCAAAGGGCAATGAGTGGTGTTCACTATGACGGATTTAAAGTAGTTGAAGGTCGCAGCGTTCGCAAGTATACCAATGAAGATAAAGTGGCAGAAACTGTAACGAGTATAGGAAAAGACCCATATGAGAAGAAGTTACTAGGAATAACAGCTATGACTACACTTCTTGGTAAGAAGAAATTTAATGAATTACTAGGTGATTTGGTTTACAAGCCAGAAGGCAAACCAACACTTGTTCCGGAAAGTGATAAACGTCCGGAAATCAAAACAGCAAAAGAAGATTTTAATGACTAATAGGAGGAAAAGAATATGTCAAAATTTAGTAACCCAATGAAAGTAATTACAGGACCTAACACAAGATGGAGCTATGCAAATGTCTGGGAGCCAAAAAGTATCAATGGTGGTGCTCCAAAGTATAGTGTCAGCCTTATCATTCCAAAATCAGATAAGACAACAGTGGATAAAATCAATGCTGCAATTAAGGCAGCTTATGAAGAAGGTCAATCAAAACTTAAAGGCAATGGTAGAAGTGTTCCTGCACTTTCTGCAATCAAGACACCACTTCGTGACGGAGACATTGAAAGACCGGACGATGAAGCATATGCAAATAGTTATTTCATCAATGCTAACTCTCCATCGGCACCTGGCATTGTAGATGCTGATAGAAATACAATCATTGACCGCAGTGAAGTCTATAGTGGTGTTTATGGACGTGCATCAATCAGCCTTTATGCTTTTAATTCTAACGGGAATAAAGGTATTGCTTGTGGTCTTAATAATCTTCAAAAGATTAGAGATGGAGAACCACTTGGTGGTAAATCACGTGCTGAGGATGATTTTGCAACAGACGCAGATGATGATTTCTTATCTTAAGAAAGGGTTTAGGTGAAAAATATGGAATTTTTAGAGACAATCATTTTATTTGTATGTATTTTAGCTTGGACTAGTTTAAGTGTTACTTTGTTAATCGATAGCATTCAAAGTTTTATCTTTGATAGAAGACGAGAAAAAAGAGAACTTGAGTATCATGAAGAACGTATGAAAAGTTTGAAATAATGTAGGTTTGGCGGTAGGAGAAATCTTACCGTCTTACTTTTTAGGAAGGTGGCAAGAAATGAAAAATATCAGTATTGATATTGAAACATACTCAGATGTTGATTTGCAGAAATGCGGTGTCTATAAGTATGTGGAGTCAGAGAACTTTGAAATTTTATTATTTGCATATTCGGTTGATGGCAGTGAAGTAATAGTGGTTGATTTAGCTCAAGGAGAAGAAATACCTATAGAGATTATTAAAGCATTAACTGATGAAGATATTACAAAATGGGCTTTTAATGCCAATTTTGAAAGAGTTTGTTTATCTGTATATTTACGAAGATTTTATGAGAATGAATTTACATCATACAGTATTTTAGAAGATACAGTTGGTGATTATCTTAGTCCTGTATCTTGGAAATGTTCTATGATTTGGTCTGCATATATGGGACTTCCTTTATCACTTGCAGGAGCAGGTGCGGTATTAGGATTATCAGAACAAAAGATGACTGAGGGAAAGGAACTCATCCGATATTTCTGTGTTCCTTGTAAAGCTACGAAAGTAAATGGTGGTAGAACTAGAAATCTACCAATTCACGATAAAGTAAAGTGGGAGTTATTTAAGAAATATAACAAAAGAGATGTTGAGGTAGAAATGGCTATACAAGAAAAGCTTTCTAAGTTCGCAGTACCGGATTTCATTTGGGAAGAATATCATCTTGATCAGGAAATCAATGATAGAGGAATTGCTCTTGATTTAAATGTTGTGAAAAATGCTATTTCTTTTGATGAAAAGTCTAAAGCAGTATTGTCACAAAAAATGCAGGAACTAACTGGTCTTGAAAATCCTAACTCAGTTATGCAAATGAAAGATTGGCTTTCTAACAATGGATTAGAGATGGATAGTCTTGGTAAAAAGGAAGTTGCAGCAGTATTAAAGACAGTGAAAGAACCACTTAAAACAGTGCTTGAATTAAGACAGCAGCTTTCCAAATCCTCGGTTAAGAAATATCAAGCTATGCAAAACGTAGTATGTAGAGATGGAAGAGCAAGAGGAATGTTCATGTTTTATGGAGCCAATCGAAGTGGAAGATGGGCTGGTAGACTTATTCAATTACAGAATCTTCCTCAAAATCATATGTCAGATTTAGCAGATGCACGAGGACTTGTAAAGGTTGGAAATTATGAAGCTATGAATATGCTTTATGAGGATATACCAGATACTTTATCGCAGCTTATTCGCACTGCCTTCGTGCCAAGAAAAGGTATGAAATTTATTGTATCTGACTTTTCTGCAATTGAAGCTAGAGTGTTATCTCATCTTGCAGGAGAAAAATGGCGAGCAGAGGTCTTTGCAAATGGTGGTGACATCTACTGCGCATCGGCAAGTCAGATGTTTGGTGTTCCGGTAGAAAAACATGGACAAAACGCTCATTTAAGACAAAAAGGTAAAATCGCAGAATTAGCACTTGGCTATGGTGGTTCTGTTGGTGCTTTAAAAGCAATGGGAGCTCTTGATATGGGACTTAATGAAGAAGAATTACAACCACTTGTGAATATGTGGCGAGAGGCAAATCCTAATATTGTTAAATTTTGGTGGGATGTTGATCGTGCTGTAAAGAAAGCAGTTATTGAAAGAACTCCATCAAAAATTGGGAATATCAGTTTTTTCTATAAAAGCGGAATGCTTTTTATTGAACTTCCAAGTGGCAGAAGACTTTCCTATGTAAAACCTAAGATGGGAGTAAATCAGTTCGGGAGTGAATCGGTAACCTATGAAGGTGTAGGAGCAACTAAGAAATGGGAACGAATCGAAAGCTATGGACCGAAGTTTGTAGAAAATATAGTACAAGCAATTAGCAGAGATATTTTAATGTATGCCATCAGAACGTTATCTCATTGTTTTATCGTAGGCCATGTCCATGATGAATTGATTATTGAATGTAGTAAGAATGTCTCGCTTGATGCTATTTGTAAGCAAATGGGTAGAACTCCACCTTGGATTTCCGGTATTTTACTTCGTGCGGATGGATATGAAACAGAATTTTATAAAAAAGATTAAATAAATGATTGGCAGGGGTAAAATCCTGCCATTTTTCTTTGCCTGTTATTTAGAGGAATAGCCCTCAAAAAAATAACAGGAGGTAATTCTAATGAACGAATTGCGAAAATTTACAAAAGCGGAGTTTGGTTCTATCCGCGCACTAACGATAAATGGAGAGCCATATTTTGTAGGAAAGGACGTAGCAGAGATTCTTGGTTACAGCAATACTAAAGATGCAATTGCGACTCATGTAGATGAGGAAGACAGAACTGTAATCCAAAGGTCGGAAAACGCGACCTTAGAAATTCCAAATAGAGGATTGACGGTTATAAACGAAAGTGGTCTTTACAGTTTAATTCTTTCAAGCAAAATGCCAAATGCTAAGAAGTTTAAGAGATGGGTAACATCGGAAGTATTACCTAGTATTCGTAAATATGGAGCTTATGCAGTAGACGAATTACTTAATAATCCAGATATGCTTATTGCTGCTCTTACTCAGTTAAAAGAAGAAAGAGAAAAGGCAAGAGTGCTTCAAGAAACAATTGCTATTCAGAATCAGCAAATTGTAGAAATGAAACCCAAAGCAAGTTACTACGATGTGGTTTTAAATTGTAAAGATTTAGTTGCTATTTCTGTAATTGCTAAAGACTATGGTTGGACTGCCAATTATATGAATCAATATCTTCATGAAAAAGGGATTCAGTTTAAACAAGGTAAGAAGATTTGGCTTTTGTATAAGGAATATGCAGAAATGGGACTGACATCAACGAAAACACACACCTATGGAGGTTCAGACGGAAGCACTCATTCCAAACCACATACCTATTGGACACAAAAAGGACGTTTGTTTATCTACGACTTGCTTAAAAAAGATGGCATCTTACCGATGATAGAAAAAGAGGTGCAATAGAATGACTAATAAGGAATATAGACCGCTTGTTTACATCTGTAGTAAGTATCGTGGGGATATAAAAACAAATGTAGAAAATGCTCGTAAGTACTGCAGATTTGCACTTGATAACATGACAATTCCTATTGCTCCCCACCTTTTATACCCACAGTTTATGAATGACGCTGATCCAAATGAGAGATACTTAGCCGTTCATACGATTAACTATGTACTTTTAGGTAAATGCAGAGAACTATGGGTATTTGGTAAAGAATTCTCTGATGGAATGCAAAGAGAAATTGATATTGCCAAAAGAAGAAAAATGAAAATTAGATATTTTTCTGAAGAAATGGAGGAGCAAGCATAATGAAATTAACTATTTACACTGCAAATTGTGTCGGTAATCCAGCCAATTCTCTTTACCCAAATAAATCCGAAATCAATAATAAGGACGATATGCTTGCTACCATTGCTAGAGATCATGTATGTGGTGAGTTTAAGAATTGTCATCGAAGTGTTGATGATTTCATTTCCTCTGATGTAGAGGTCATGGACTGTGACAACGACCATAGTGATGATTCTAAAGATTGGATTTATCCAAAGATGTATGAAGATTTATTTCCTGATGTCAGTTATATCGTAGTACCGAGTAGGAACGATGGTAAGGATAAAGGTAATAAATCAGCAAGACCAAGACATCATATCTACTTTCCACATGAGCCAATTACTGTAGCTGAAGAATGTGCAGGTATCAAAGAGAGATTGCAGGAAGTTATGACTTTCTTTGATGATAATGCACTTGATGCCGCAAGGTTTATTTTTGGTCATACGCCAACAGATATTATTTGGCATGAAGGAACTAGGTCGATTGTGGATTTGTTAGATGAGTTGGATTTTGAAGAGTTTGATAATGCTACTCAAAGTATCGGTGAGGGTTCTCGTAACAACACGATGAGTCATATTGCCGGACGCTTGATTAAGAGATATGGGAATACAGATAAAGCACATGAAATCTATCTTGAAAAAGCTAAACTATGTAATCCACCATTAGAAGATAATGAACTCTCTTTGATTTGGAGCAGTGCCATTAAATTTGGTAAAAAGGTGCAAGCACAAGAAGGATATATTGCTCCAGAAGATTTTGAAAAAGGATACAGCTTAAAACCAGATGATTATTCAGATATTGGACAAGCTAAGGTGCTCGTTCGTGAATATAAAGGCGAACTTGCTTATACAGACTCGACCGATTATTTAAGATATGACGGTACGCATTGGTCAGAATCAAAGCAACTTGCTGTTGGTGCTTGTGAAGAGTTTTTGGATAAACAACTAAATGAGTCATTGGCAGCAGTAGAAAAAGCTAAGAAATCACTTCTTGATGACGGAATAGATAAAGAAATCATTATGGCAGGAGGAAAAACTCTTGAAAAAGCAATTGATGAAAACAGTGAAAGAGCGTTCAAGGAATTTATGATGGCATCAAAATATAACGCATTCGTTATGAAAAGAAGAGATATGAAATACGTAACTTCTGCACTGCAAGCCGCAAAACCTATGCTACTTAAGGAAATTACAGATTTTGATGTTCAGGAGTTTCTGCTAAATACTCCTGATGGTACTTATGATTTAAGAAATGGAAGTAGTAAAGAACATCAAGCGGAGGACTTCATCACAAAGGTGACGGCAATTTCTCCAAATGATGTGGGCATGAATTTATGGCTTGATGCTTTAGAAAATTTCTTCTGTAAAGATAAGGAACTTATTGATTATGTACAACAAATCGTAGGTCTCTCTGCTATCGGAAAGGTTTATGTTGAGGCACTTGTAATTGCTTATGGTGAAGGCAGCAATGGTAAAAGTACGTTCTGGAATACCATAGCACGAGTGCTTGGAACTTATAGTGGTGCAATTTCAGCAGATGCATTGACTGTTGGTTGTAAACGAAATGTCAGACCGGAAATGGCAGAACTTAAAGGTAAACGATTAGTGGTAGCAGCAGAACTTGAAGAAGGAATGCGTCTAAATACATCAATCGTTAAGCAGCTTTGTTCTACGGATGAGGTTTCAGCAGAAAAGAAATATAAGGATCCATTTAAATATGTGCCAACTCACACACTAGTTTTATATACAAATCATCTTCCAAAGGTAGGAGCAAATGATGATGGCACTTGGCGTAGACTTATTGTTATTCCTTTTAATGCAAAGATTACCGGTAGTGCTGATAAGAAAAATTATGCTGATTATCTTTATGAAAACGCAGGTGGTGCTGTTCTTTCATGGATTATTGATGGAGCACAAAAGGCTATCAAAAATAACTTTAAGATAAAAAATCCCAAGGTTGTTGAGGATGCCATAAATAAATATCGTGAAAACAATGATTGGCTTTCTAGTTTTATTGAAGAATGCTGTGAAGTAGATGATTCTTATCAGCAAAAGTCGGGAGAATTTTATCAGGAGTATCGTTCTTATTGTGCAAGAACCGGAGAGTATACAAGAAGTACCACAGATTTTTATACAGGAATAGAAAATGCAGGGTTTAAAAGAAAGAAAACGAAAGGATGCAATTTTGTGCTTGGAATTCGTTTGAAATCGGACTTTCTAGATTAGAAGATGGAGGTCGTGGAGGTCTATTATATAAAACCCCTTTAGGGCAGAAATTTTAGTAAAAAATCACTCTATATAAAGTTTTAGAAACGACTTCATCGACCTCCACCACTATAGATTTTGGAGGTATTTATGCGAGAAAAAGAAATAGAACAAAAACTTGTAGATACTGTAAAAAAGCATGGTGGCATTTGTCCTAAATTCGTATCTCCTGGTTTTTCAGGAATGCCGGATAGAATAGTTCTTCTACCAAAAGGCAAGTTTGCTTTTATAGAATTGAAAGCACCAAATAAAAAACCGAGGCCTTTGCAAGTGGCTAGGCATAAATTATTGATGGGGCTTGGCTTTCGAGTTTATGTCATTGATGGGATGGAGCAAATTGGAGGTGTTATTGATGAAATACGAACCACATAGTTATCAGAAATATGCGACTGACTTTATCGAAAGAAATTCAATAGCAGCATTACTACTTGATATGGGACTTGGAAAAACAAGCATTACTTTAACAGCAATCAATAATCTCTTATTTGATTATTTTGATGCACATCGAGTTTTAGTTATAGCACCTCTTCGAGTGGCTAAGAACACATGGCCAGAAGAAATTGAAAAATGGAGCCATCTTTCTGATCTTAAATATTCAGTGGTTGTAGGTACAGAAAAAGAAAGAACTTCTGCATTAAAAGAAAACGCAGATATCTATATTATCAATCGAGAGAATATTCCTTGGCTTGTAGAGAAAAGTAAACTTCCATTTGACTTTGATATGGTTGTTATCGATGAACTTTCTTCTTTTAAGAATTATAGTTCTAAACGATTTAAGTCATTGATGAAGGTTAGACCTAAAATAAGAAGAATAATTGGACTTACAGGAACACCATCAAGTAACGGACTTATGGATCTGTTTGCAGAATTCAAAATCTTAGATATGGGAGTAAGACTTGGAAGATTTATAGGACAGTATCGAAATGCATACTTTACACCTGATAAAATGAATGGTCCTATTGTTTATAGCTATAAGCCTCTTCCTTCTGCAGAAAAGATAATTTATGAAAAAATATCTGACATAACAATTTCAATGAAAGCTACTGACCATTTAAAAATGCCAGAATTAATTGAATGTGAAACAGTGGTACAAATGTCAGAAAAGGAAAAGAAAAGTTATACAACCTTGAAAAAAGAACTTGTACTTTCTATTCCGGATGGAGAGATTACAGCAGCCAATGCAGCATCGCTTTCTAATAAATTATCGCAAATGGCGAATGGTGCAATCTATCTTGAGGATAAAGAATTTGTAACAATTCATGATAGAAAGTTAGATGCACTTGAGGACTTGATTGAGAGTGCAAATGGAAAACCTCTACTTGTAGCTTATTGGTTTAAACATGATCTAGAACGCATAAAAGAAAGATTTGAAGTTCGTGAAATCAAAACCTCTAACGACATCAAGGATTGGAACGATGGGGAAATCCCTGTAGCAGTTATTCATCCGGCAAGTGCAGGTCATGGCTTAAATCTTCAAAGCGGAGGTTCTACACTTGTTTGGTTTGGTCTTACTTGGAGCTTAGAACTTTATCAGCAAACCAATGCAAGGTTATATCGACAAGGTCAAAATGACACAGTTGTTATTCATCACATTATTACCAAAGGTACGATTGATGAAGATATCTTGAAAGCATTAAAACGAAAAGATAAAACTCAAAGCAGTTTAATCGATGCAGTAAAAGCAAAATTGTAAATCAAAGACAAAAATTGACAATCCGAGGGAAAGAAAAATCGGAGGTGTCAGATATGACAGCAAAAGAATTTTTAAATCAACCATTCGAACTACAAAGGCTAATTAAAATAAAAGAGAAGAGAATACAGTGCTATCGAGAACTTGCAAGTTGTCCAGCATCGCCTAGTTTTGAGCCTCATTATGCAGCTACAAGAAATACTAAAGCACCCTTTGAAAGGTATCTTGAAAAGATAAATGTTCTAGAAGAACAACTCATAAATGATTATGCAAAGCTAGAGTATTTAAAACATGAAGTTGATGTAGCAATTGATGGTATGGAAGACCCAATCGAAGAATTAGTACTTAGGTATCGATATTCTAAACTTATGAAAATTGAGGACATTGCAAGAGAAATGAACTACTCACATAGATGGATTAAGCGTGTTCATGCCAGAGCTTTAGAACATTTTGAAAGAAGCCACCCTAGTTCACCCTCAGGCCACTGTTAGTTCCTAAGCGAAAGTAGTAAAATGGTATTGTAGAAAAATATATAAAAAAGCAAAGAGCCTTTGTTGGAGCAATTCTTCAAGGGCTTTTCTTATTGTGTAGTTGTTTTAGTAGTATACAACTACACAATGAAAACAACTAAAAAAGGAGGTGCAAACTTGCCAAGAAAACCGAAGAAACCCTGTGGCTATCCCGGTTGTCCCAATTTAACCGAAGGAAGATACTGCGAGGAACACGAAAAGGAAATGAATAAAGATTACGAGAAGTATGGTAGAGATAAAGCTGTACGCCGTAGGTATGGACGAGCATGGAAACGAATCCGTGATAAGTATGTTAAAGAGCATCCGTTTTGTGAATTGTGTTTTAAGAATGGAATCATTGTTCCGGTAGATGAGGTTCATCATAAGTTACCGCTTGCTGAGGGTGGAACACATGATAGAAGTAATCTAATATCACTTTGTAAATCATGTCATGCAAAAATTCATGGAGAGCGTGGAGATTATCAAAATGGCAAAAAACATAGAATTTATGAATATGAAGACAAAGCCTAGGGGCGGTCAAAATCTCTACAAATGAGATTACCGTGGAACGGCGTGGGGTCTTCTGTGTAAAAAAAGCGTATTCAAAAGGGTAATTAAAGGAGGATGACGAGACGTGCCTACAAAATCAAATAATATAGGCGGCCGCGGTGGTGCAAGACCGGGTGCAGGTCGTAAAAAATCAGCTGTAAAAGATAAAGCAAACAGTGGAAATCCTGGTGGTAGAAAATTAGAAATTCTAGATATACCAGATGTTGAAGGCGTGGAGATGCCAAAGCCACATGATTTCTTGTCTGCCAAACAAAGAGACGGAGAAGAACTTCAAGCATCTGATATTTATGAAGAAACATGGAAATGGCTTAAAAAGATAGGATGTGCATCTAAAGTATCCCCTCAGTTATTGGAGAGATATGCGATGTGTTCTGCTCGTTGGATTCAGTGCGAAGAAATGACTAATAAACTTGGTTTTCTTTCCAAGCATCCAACAACAGGAAAACCTATACCATCTCCATTTATTAACATTGGCATTAACTATATGAACCAAGCTGTAAGGCTATGGAATGAAATATTTCAAATCGTTAAGGAAAACTGCAGTACTGATTATGACGATGCTGCACCACAAAATGATTTGATGGAACGCTTATTAAGAGCAAGGGAAGGAAGATAGATATGATTGAAAAAGTAAATCCAAAACATCCGGATAAAATTGCAGATAGAATTGCCGGAGCGATTGTTGACTTAGCATATGGAAAAGAAGAAAATCCAAAGATTGCCGTAGAAGTCTTAATCGGACATGGTGTGTGCCATGCGATTATTGAAACATCAGCAAGCCTTGATGCAAAAGATATTGAAGGTGCAATTACTCGTATTGCAGGGAATGTTACTCTCGATATAGTGATTGTTCCTCAAGATACACATCTTGCTAAGAACCAAGAAGAAAAAATCAAATGTGGGGATAACGGAATCTTCAAAGGTGTACCTTTAACATCTGAACAAAAAATGTTATCCGTTATCGCAAATGAAATCTATGACGCTTACCCATACGATGGAAAGTACATTCTTGATGGAGATAGACTTATCATTTGTCAAAGTAACGCAAAAACCACAGATTTAAAATCTACATATCCAAATGCTCAAATCAATCCTCTTGGTGATTGGACGGGTGGAACTGATGTTGATACAGGTGCAACTAATAGAAAACTTGGTTCTGATATGGGGGATTCAGTAACCGGCGGTGGTCTTCATGGTAAAGACTTATCCAAAGCAGATGTATCTGTAAATATCTACGCATTTTTAAAGGCACAAGAAACCGGAAAAACTGTAAATCTTGTTTGTGCAATTGGTGATGATACGATTGATGGAAAACCATATAGTGAAATCGTTGAAATTGCAAGAGAGCATATTCACTCTGTCGGTGGTTTCGAGAAATTTGCTGAATGGGGGCTTTTTTAGGAGGTATCTATGGGTAAAACAACAACTGAGATGAAACTTGTAGAAGTTTCAAAGCTTATTCCTTATGTCAATAATGCAAGAACCCACTCTGCAGAACAAGTAATGAAACTTCGTTCTTCCCTCCGAGAGTTTGGTTTTATCAATCCGGTTATTATTGATAGAGAGTTAAATGTTATCGCAGGTCATGGAAGAATCCTTGCTGCTAAAGAAGAAGGAATCAAAGAAGTACCATGTGTGTTTGTTGATTATTTAACCGAGGCACAAAAGAAAGCATACATCTTGGCAGATAACCGAATGGCTGTGGATGCAGGTTGGGATGAAGAATTACTTCGTATTGAGATTGAATCTTTACAAGGTGAGGATTTCAATATTGCATTAACCGGATTTGATGAAAATGACCTAGCTGAGTTATTTGGAAGTGATGATACTTCTGATGTGAAAGATGATGATTATGATTTATCCGAGGCATTAGAGAAAGCAGCATTTGTCAAACGAGGAGATATTTGGAGCGTTGGCAGACACCGACTTATGTGTGGTGATGCTACAAGTGAAGAAGATGTATCTACTCTAATGGATGGAAAGAAAGCAAATCTAGTTTTAACCGATCCACCATACAATGTATCATTTGAAAGTTCCGATGGCCTTTCAATTAAAAATGACAAGATGAAAAGTGATAAGTTTTATGAATTTTTGCTTTCTGCATTTCAAAATATGGCAGACCATTTGGAAAAAGGTGGTGCTGCATATGTGTTCCATGCAGATACTGAAGGACTTAATTTTAGAAAAGCATTCATTGATGCCGGATTTCATTTGTCTGGATGTTGTATTTGGGTAAAGAACTCGCTTGTCTTAGGACGTTCTGATTATCAGTGGCAGCACGAACCGGTGCTTTATGGCTTCCTTCAAAATGGCAAACACTACTGGAGTAAGAATGCAGGTAGAAGTCAAACTACGATATGGAATTTTGATAAGCCAAAGAAGAATCAAAATCATCCAACTTCTAAGCCGTTAGATTTGCTTGCTTATCCTATTGGAAATTCAAGTCAGGAAAATGCAATCGTTATTGATACATTCGGTGGCAGTGGTTCTACTTTGATGACCTGTGAAAAAACAAATCGTATTTGCTATACGATGGAACTTGATGAGAAATATGCATCAGTCATCCTTAGAAGATATGTGGAAGATACGGGTAATAGTGATAATGTCTTTGTTACTAGAAATGGTGAGAAAATTCCATACTCTGCTTTAGTAAAAGAAGTTGAGGATGGTGATGAGAAAAATGAATAAATTAACACTAGGAAGTTTATTTGATGGTTCAGGTGGATTTCCACTCGGAGGCTTGATTTCCGGTATTACCCCTTTGTGGGCATCGGAGATTGAGCCTTTTCCTATTAGAGTAACAACGAAAAGGATGCCGTTTGTAAAACACTATGGTGACATTTCTAAAATGAATGGTGGAGAAATAGAACCTGTTGATATTATCACTTTTGGAAGTCCCTGTCAGGATATGAGTATTGCAGGAAAAAGAGATGGCCTTTCTGGTTCTCGCTCTAGCCTTTTCTATGAGGCAATACGAATCATTAAAGAAATGAGGTGTAAAACAAATGGAGAAAAACCTAGATTTATCGTTTGGGAAAACGTGCCAGGAGCATTTAGTTCCAACAAAGGAGATGACTTCAAAACAGTCATCGAAGAAATCTGCAAAATCAAAGATGGATCATTGTCAGTGCCTAAACCTACAAAGTGGATGGGGGCAGGAAAAATCATGGGAGATGATTTCTCAGTCGCTTGGCGAGTGTTTGATGCTCAATTTTGGGGAGTACCCCAACGAAGAAGACGTATCTACCTTGTCGCAGATTTTGGAGGTTTCAGTGCAGGAAAAATATTATTTGAGTCAGAAGGCTTGTCTGGGTATTCTAAAAAGAGCATCTCTTCGCGGAAAGACTCTGCCTCCACTTCTAGAGAAAGCACTGAAAACACAAGCATCAGCATAGATGGATATAATGGTTCAATCGATAAAGTAGCATCCACCTTGGGTGTGAACTGTGGTATGTCAACAGGCAGAAATGGAGTAATGTTTGAAAATCATGGCCAAGATACTAGATTCAAAGAATTAGAAGAAATAGCACCAACAGTACTTTCAACTTATGGTACAGGCGGAAATAATCAGCCTTTCGTTGTTTCGAATGTGAAAAGCTTTGATGTGAGATTAACTTCGGAAGGTACAAAGAATGCTCGTGCCAATGTTTATGAAACGGATGTATCTCGAACTCTTGATACCGGGGGAACTACTCCTGATAGAAATCAAGGTGGTGTTGCAGTTGTTTCTTATGGAATTGGTAGACCTGCTATGAATCAGGGATACAATGCAAAGTTCAGTTTTCAAGTTGAAGAGGAAGTTGAACCTACCATTGTAGCTGCCGGAGCTAGTGGTGTTGCTCATCCGGTTTATAGTTCAAGCAAAGCATCTTTTTTTACATTAGCTGAAGAAGAAAAAGCGAACACTCTAGTTGCTACAGACTATAAAGACCCTCCGATTGTAAACGAACCTCACTACATAGTTAGAAGACTTACTCCTACAGAATGTGCAAGGCTTCAAGGTTTCCCAGACTTTTGGTGCAATAATCTTGAAACAGAAAATCCTACAGATGATGAGATTAGTTTTTGGAGAGATGTTTTTGAAACGCATCGATTAGCAATTGGTAAAAGTACAAAACCTAAATCAGATAATCAAATAATGAAATGGCTTAAAAATCCTCACAGTGATTCTGCAGAATATAAGATGTGGGGCAACGGTGTGGCTCTTCCTAATGTAGTATTCGTTTTATCTGGAATTGTATGGGCTACACAATTAGAAGAGTGATTTTTCCTTTATTATTTGTACACATTATTATGTGAATTAACTTGCTATTTACTCCCTTTAGAGTGATATATGTAGTACCAAGAAAAGGAGGTGTCATAAAGATGACAGCAAAGAAAGGTTTAGATGCAATTTCAAAAAGAACCTTAGAACTTTGGTACAAAGTAAATGAAAAGTATGGTGAGCACGTTTATACCCTTGGCGTAAATGGGAATGACAAAGTTGTTCTTTCAAAGGGATATGGCAAAACCATCGAACTTGGTACTACTGAGGTAAACAAAGCACTGAAAGAATTATTAAAAACAAAGGGAGGACAAAAGTGTGAAACAAAAATCAATCAAAACGTATAAAAAAAGACAAACTTAAAAATAAGTTTGAATAATTTAGAAAAAATAGAATAATTGAATATTATGGTTTAGTTAATTTAGAAACGTCAAAACCTGATTTCTTAAGAAACTCTATCGCTGATTCTTCTGTTAAAACTTGTTGCTTTATAGGTGGCTTAGGATTTTTAAATGATTCATAATCTGAAGGATTAAATGTCTCTCCAGTAAGAATCATATGGTATATACTGACAAGCATCATTCTTGCAATTGCGATAATGGCTTTCTTGTGGCCTCGTCTCTTTTTGATACGAGAATACTTAATTCCAAAATAGCCCTCCTTATCTTTGATTGCTCCAAGAGCACACTGAACTAATAAAGGTTTTAAATATTGACCTGCTTTAGAAATACGAACTGATTTTTTCTTATTAGCACTTTCGTTGTT
>NZ_JBEHVX010000007.1:0-46681 GCF_040227455.1 Catenibacterium sp. RTP21428st1_D7_RTP21428_210409
TTTAGTATCTAAAAACACTTTAATTATCTAACATGATGAGGTCTATTTCTATCCACTATATTATTTGGCGCTTACGTTATAACTAATATATTAATTGTGATATCTATTTCATAGTGATATACTGAATCTGTAAGTTAGTACTTACTAACAAAGAGGTAATATCATGAGAATACTTATATACGGTTCAGGGGTTATTGGTTCTTTATATGCAGTTTTGTTGAAAGAAACAGGGTATGATACAACTATTTATGCAAGAGGACATAGACTTGAAGTCCTTCAAAATCAAGGACTCCTTTATAAGAAAAATAATATAATCAAAAAAGTAGATATCAAGGTCATTGATCACTTACAAGATAATGATATATATGATTTTATTTTTTTAACTGTTAGAGAAAATCAATTATATCAAGCACTGAAAGAATTGAAATCTAACAAAAGTAAAACCATTATCACAATGGTTAACTCAATAGATAATTATGAAAAATGGGAAAGTATTGTAGGAAAAGGAAAAATATTACCTGCTTTCCCAGGTGCTGGAGGCTCTATCACAAATAATATACTTGATGCATCACTTACTCCAAGAATCATACAACCCACTACTTTTTCTGAAATAACTGGAAAAAAGACAAATAGGACACAGCGGCTCTCACAAATATTTAAACATTCATGCATACCTTTCCAGCAGGTCAATGATATGCATATATGGTAGTTATGTCATATTGGGATGGTTGTACCTCTTGCGAATGCTTATTATCAAACAGAACATCCTGAATCCGTAGGACAAGATAAAGTGATAATGAAAAAAATAGCGAGAGAGCTTAAAGATAATTTCAAGATCTTATATGATAACCTTCATACATTATCACCTTATAAAATGAATATTTTTTTGAATACCCATAATCTGCAGAAACAGTCTTTTTTATCTTTGTTTGTTCTTTGTTTCTAATACTGTTTAAGAGGAACTTATTAAAGACGTGTTTATAGCATACCTGTGGTTTGTGGGTATTCAAAAATATTTTTAGAATTTTACCAATACCAATACTTACATATATTTTATCACAGGCTTATAAAAGTCGTTTTGGACATACATTTATGTATCAACATGCAATAAAAGCACCAGATGAAATGAAAGAACTACATAACCAATTTTATTCTTATATTAAGAAATGGAGATTATGAATATGACAAACGAAGAATACAAACAATTATCAATCAAAGAATTTACTGAAGCAGCTAAAAGATATGAAGGTGATCATGCAGGTCTCTATGAAATGTGTAAGAAGGATTATCCAGATATCTTAGAAGAATTAGAGAAAGAATCATTCATAGATTTACTTGATGCAGGATGTGGTCCAGCACCTATGATTTCTTTATTATCAGAAAAATATCCAGATAGACATTATACAGGTCTTGATCTTACACCAGCTATGATTGAAGAAGCTAAAAAGAAGAATATTCCAAATGCAGTATTTGTAGTAGGGGATTGTGAGAATTTCCCTTTTGAGGAAAATTCATTTGATGCCATTATATGTTCTATGAGCTTTCATCATTACCCTAATCCACAAGCATTTTTCAATAGTGTAAAAAGATGCTTACCTCCAAAGGGTAGATTAATACTTAGAGATGTTACTAGTGATAATAAACCACTTGTATGGCTGATGAATAAAATTGAAATGCCTCTCGCAAACTTGTGTGGTCATGGAGATGTTCAGGTTCCTACAAGAGATCTTGTTTATAAATGTTGTAAAGAAGCATGTTTAACAATAGAAAAGTTTGAAATACGCAAGGGAATGCGTCTTCATTGTGTTGTAAGAAAAGAAGGCGATTCAAAATGAAAATAAATGTAAAAGGTGTACCAGAGACAATGATTCAGACTCTCTATGCTCGTGCAAAAGAAACAAGTAAAGAGAATCCTAAAATAAAAGATGAAATGGCTGTATCAATAGTCAAACAATTAGATTATGACTTTTCTCAAGCAGATCAAGATAAAACAATGCGTTCTGGTGTGATTGCAAGAACAATTGTATTAGATAAGATGGTAGATGAATATTTAGATAAACATAAGAATACTATTGTGATTAATATTGCATGTGGTCTTGATACAAGGTGTTATCGTATGAAAGGCAAATATATACGCTGGTATAATCTAGATTTACCTGAAACGATAAATATAAGAAAACAGTTTTTACCAGAAACAGGACCTATCTATCAAATCGCGAAGTCAGCTATGGATGAAACCTATACAAATACTATTCACAATGAAGGAGAAGACGTTCTAGTAATCATAGAAGGATTGACTATGTATTTAACTGAAATTGATATTAAGAAAATCTTTTCTATTATCGAACATGCATTTTCAAATGTCACAATAATGGTTGAAATGATGTCACCTTTTATGGTGAAGCACATTAAAGAAAAATCAATAGAAGGCAGTCATGCAAAGTTTACATGGGGTATAAAAAATGGGAAAGAACTAGAAAAACTTACCCCTTCATTTTCTTTTCTAAAGGAAGTAAGTCTTGTAGAGGAATGAAGCAATTGATGCCTATATATCATGTTTTAGGTACGATTCCTTTTGTTTCTCATGTATCTAATAAAATAATCGTGTTAGAAAAACACATTTGATAAAGAGATGATCATAATGAATAAAAGACATTTTTATACAGAAATGGATGGGTTCTATGGTGTTTATTGGTAGTGTAAGAAAGAATCAGACTGTGCAATGATTGGTGATGATGCAGAAGACTATTTAGCCCGTACTTCTGTAAAATTGCTCCATAAGCTTGGTTTAAATGTGTTGACTATGTCTCCTGCAAAAAAAGGATTATGGAGATTATAATTATCCATTAGATCGTATAGAGAAAGCTATAAGATGGTTAAAAACATCCGGTAATCAAAAGATAGGAATTGTCGGTGCCTCGACCACAGGAACTCTCGCTTTAACAGCCGCTTCTTATTTTGAAGATATCACACTCACAAATTGCAATGTGCAATAGAATAGGACAAGAGAGTGAAATGAACTTTTCTGGAGAATCCATAGTAGTCAATCAAAATGGTGAAGCTATTAAAAAAGTAGGTGATCAGGAAGAAATCATATATGTTGATATTAATTTGTCTAACTCCAAGAAAATAAGAGAAAGTAGACCCTATACACAGCTAAGAAGAACTAAATTTTATAGAAAAATTATCTTGCCATAAAGTAAGGTTTAGCCTCTATACTTGTAGTAAGGAGGTTTATTACTATGGGTAAAATATTAGTTGCTTATTTTAGTGCAAGTGGTGTTACAAAGCATGCGGCTGAAGAAGTTGCAAAGGTGGCAGGAGCTAATCTATATGAAATCAAACCAGAAGTTCCGTATACAAAAGCAGATCTTGATTGGATGAATAAGAAGTCTAAAAGCAGTATTGAAATGGAGGATAAATCTTTTCGTCCTGTCATTATTAAAGATAATCTAGATGTATCAAAATATGATCATATTTACTTAGGTTTTCCTATCTGGTGGTATGTAGCACCTACAATTATCAATACATTCCTAGAAGCGTACGATTTCTCTAACAAGACAATTACGCTATTCGCAACATCAGGAAGCAGTGGTTTAGGAAATACTGTAAATGAATTAAAAGTATCAGCACCCAATGCACTCATTAAAGAAGGGTTATTACTCAATAATCTCACAACTCAAAAAGTCAAAGAATTATTGGCCTTATGATTATTCATAAATAAATCCTTTCGTTTGTCATAGGCTCCTCCCACTGCCTTTAGGCGGTGGGAGGAGCCTCGTAAATCGTATTTATTATCCCTGACTTTCAATATATTTTTGTTTAGTTGCTGATGAGACTTCTCTAATGCTGCAAGCAAAATAACCATCTGACCAAAATATTTTTTCCTTCCAATACTGTTTTGATAAGACCGAACTATACTTTTGCCATAAGTGGTATGTTGTTTCCTGCTTTATAATTTTGACAATATCGCAAACTTGATCTGTTGTATCGTATCTTAATAAGAAATGTATATGGTCTTTGTCAGTTTCTATCGCAATAATTTCGTAGCCACGAGTATTAGCTATATCGAGAATCTTTTATTTAACATCATCAGCGATAGAGTCTTTTAGTAGTTGTTTGCGGTATTTGGTTACTAGAACTATATATACTTTCAGGCTGTATTTTCGTCTGTTATGACGATTGTATCTACTATCCACAGCTCACCTCAAAATATAGATGTTTCGCTATAAATTAGATATAATATATAGTGAAATATCCATGAAAGGAGTACATCTATGGAACAGATGACTATTACAGCTAAAATTCAAATAATCGCAGCTGAAACAGATAAGGTTTTGCTTGATGAAACTATGTCTGTTTATCGTAATGCCTGTAATTATGTTTCAGACTATGTATTCCGCACTCATGACTTAAAGCAGTTTTCACTTAATAAAGCTTTGTATTCTACATTACGAGAAAAGTTTAACCTTAAATCGCAGATGGCTCAGTCTGTTTTGAAGACTGTTATCGCCAGATATAAGACCATTCTTGAAAATCAGAATGAGTGGATTAAACCATCGTTCAAAAAACCTCAGTATGATTTGGTATGGAACAGAGATTACTCCTTCTAGTGAAACAACAAAAATATTGAAGGAGTTATTTGTTTCTCTAGGATTTAAAAAAGATGATTTAAAAACTAGAAGCTTTGATATTAATACCAAATATGAAAGTTATAAAGCCAAAGATCAAAGCTGGAAAAAGAGATTAATAGGATATACATATACACATCATATGTTGATAGAATTTGATGCAGATAATAAGAAACTAGGGGAGATACTTTATGCTTTGGCACATAGTGTGATTACACCAGAAATTTCAATTGAATATACAGTGAGTGATGCTGAAAAATATAAAGATGAATTATTGAAGAATGCGATAGAAGATTCTAAGCATAAAGCAAAAGTCTTAGAACATGCTGCAGATGTAGAATTAGGTGATATCGTATCTATTGATTATTCTTGGGGTGAAATCAACTTTGTCTCAGAACCTATACAGAATTTTGCATTCGCAAGTGCAGAAAAAACAATAGGTAGTCCTGGATATGATATAGATATTGAAGCAGACGATATTGATGTTACAGATACAGTGACTGTGATTTGGAATATAAAATAATGTTTTAACAATTATTACTGAAAGGAGTTGAATCCTATGCCTAACATTAAATCTGAATGAGCATAGTAGACATGTAATTCCTAATATACAGGACTTTAAAAAGAGACAGGCCACGCTACAGCTAATGAATGAACTAGCTAAAGATGTAAAATCTAGTAAAGAAAAAGGCTGGGTCACGTTAGAAAACCGAGAAAAACTATTCCAAGCCGGCATAGTTGTATTTAAGTTATTATTAACAAAAATAAAAAATAAACTATAGACAACCACTAAAAACTTTTACTACGTTTTGATACATTTAGTCATCAAAAAGGTATTGTTAAAAATTCTTCACTAATAGAAATATACTTATCAGTAAATAGACTATCTTTTTCCCAGATGAATTCAAAATTATGCTGGAGCTTAAAGTCATCTAATACAATTTCTTTTAATATACCTTTCTGTAATTCTTCTTTGACTGCAGTTTTATACATGAAAGAAATACCGCAATCTTTTTTAAGCAAGCTGATGATTGTATGCATGTTTTCTATCTGTGTATAATGTATAAAATCAGAAATAGACAAACCACGTACATTTAGACTTTCTTGTAAAATATGTCTTGTACCAGAACCTTGTTCTCGTACAAGAAGTCTTTCATCAAGAAGGTCATGTAAAGTATGAGGTATATTTTTAAACTCATGTGATGCAGCACAGACGGCAATATAGTCCTCTGTGCTGTATTTTTTATGACTATATTTCTCTTTAGGATAATTTCCTTCTACAATAGCCATATGAATCTTACCTTGATCTAATAACTTTAATAAATCTGCCGTATTTCCATAATGAAGATGCAGATTCATTTCAGGATGATGCTTGATAAAATCAGCTAATCTATCTACTATCGCATACTCACCAATTGTCATAGTCACACCAATCGACAATGTTTCTATCATTCCTTCATGACTTTTTATCTCTTTCTTAATATTCTTTTCATCGTTCTGCATAGTCATCAAATATTTTCTTAATACCTCTCCAGAACGTGTTAAAGATAACTGCTTATTTGAATATACAAAGAGTGTTGTTTCATATTCTTGCTCCAAATAATGAATATGCTGTGATACAGCTGGCTGAGTAATATGTAGTTGTTTTGCAGCAAGCGTATAGTTTAATGTCTCACATACTTTTAAAAAAGTATGAATACGATAATCTAACATCTCATCACCTCATCAATAATATTTACTTATAGTTCAATAGAAATATATAATTTTATATTATTACAGTCAAGTGATATAATGAGCACACATTTAAAAGAAAGCAGGTAAATCATGGAAACTATTAAAAAGAATATATATGGCATACTTGTATGTTTAGTTGTTGCGATTCCATCATGGTTACTAGGAAAACAATTTCCAGTTATCGGTGGAGCAGTGATTTCAATTCTTGCAGGTATGATTATTACTATGTTTTGGAAAGAAAAAGGTAAAGCAGCACCAGGGATCAAATGGACTTCTAAAATCATCCTACAGACAGCTGTCGTCTTATTAGGTTTTGGTATGAACTTAGGTGTCATCTTTGAAACAGGAAAGCAGTCATTACCTATTATTATTTGTACCATTTCAATTTCACTTCTTATTGCATGGCTTTTAAGAAAGATATTACATGTACCTTCCAATACATCTATTCTAGTAGGTGTAGGTTCATCTATTTGTGGTGGTTCTGCCATTGCAGCTACTGCACCAGTCATTGATGCCGATGATGATGAAGTTGCTCAGTCTATTGCGGTTATTTTCTTTTTTAATGTCTTAGCTGCATTATTCTTCCCTATTCTAGGTAAGGCCATTGGCTTTGACACATTACATGGTGATGCGTTTGGAATATTTGCAGGGACTGCCATCAATGATACATCTTCAGTCACTGCAGCAGCATCTACTTGGGATAGTATGTGGCACTTGGGTAGTGCTACACTTAATAAAGCTGTTACTGTAAAACTAACACGTGCACTTGCCATTATTCCTATCACTTTAGGATTATCAATGATTAGAAGTAAGAAAAAACAGAAATCTTCAAACTTCAGCTTAAAGAAAGCATTCCCTATGTTTATTCTTTATTTTGTATTAGCTGCCATTATTACTACAGTCAGCCTTCATATGGGAGTTAACAGCAATGTTTTCTTACCTATTAAAGAATTATCTAAATTCCTTATTATTATGGCTATGGCTGCAATTGGACTTAATAGTAATGTCATTCACTTAATTAAAACAGGCGGTAAACCATTATTAGTAGGTGCATCATGCTGGTGTGGTATTACTATTGTCTCATTACTTATGCAGCATGTGATGGGTATCTGGTAATTATTGACTTTATAAACTATATTTCTTTAGATAGAAATAGACTTACAGTGAAACTTAATTTTCACTGTTTTTTTTTATAGGAGAATCATATGAACATTACAGTATATTTAGGTGCCTTGAGAGGCAATGATCCAGTATTAAGGGATGCAGTTAAAGAACTTGGTACATGGATTAGAGAAAACAATCATACACTCATCTATGGGGGATCAAAATCAGGATTAATGGGATATATTGCAGAAAGTGTATTAGATGCAGGTGGAGATGTCATTGGAATAGAACCACAATTCTTTATTGATGAAGAACTACAATATGATGGCTTAACAGAGTTAATCATTACTAAAGATATGACAGAAAGAAAAACAAAAATGATAGAATTAGGAGATGCCTTTATCGCCTTTCCAGGTGGTACAGGAACACTAGAAGAAATATCTGAAGTCATGTCTAAGATTTCATTGAAACAACTTAATGCACCTTGCATATTCTATAATTTAAATGATTATTATAGGGGGTATGAAAGAACTTATGTCCCATATGATAGAAATGGGATTATCAACTCATGAGAAACAGAAGGGTATCTATTTTGCGGATCATCTAGACGATATAAGAAATATTATTGAGAAGGAATAGTGATTTTTATCATTATTCCTTTTATAATGGAATAAATAACAGTTAAGGAGACATACAATGAATCTAGAAGGACAAAACTTAGAATCGTTAAGAAGGATGGTTAGACATCTCCAAGAAGAAAATCAAGAATTAAAAGAACTTCTAAAAAATCTCATATTACATTTAATGATTAAAAAGAAGAAATGACAACCCAATCTATAAATGAGGGTGTATGTATCAAGGATACTTATATTTATGATAAACTTGTAGCTTACTTTCTTACTTTATTTCAAGGAAGAAGAGATGTATATGCATTAAGAGGTTCTAAGGGAGGATACTTTCCACAATGTTATAATAAATGGAAAGAATATTGTCCTAAACAAAATAGTCAAAAAGGTGTGTCCTGTCAAAAGTGTCCTTATAAAGAGTGGAAAGCATTAGATAGAGAAGTAGGCAAGGATCACTTATTAGGCTACAAAGACAATTGTACAGATGTCATTGGATTATATCCTTTACTAGAAGATGATACATGTAAACTCATAGTTTTGATTTTGATAATCATAATAATAAGAATAGTGAAAATAATGATTGGAAAGATGAAATTGATGCAATTAGAAAAATATGTCATGAAAATGGTATTGATGCATTAATAGAACGCTCACGTTCAGGAAATGGGGCATTCTCTTTAAGGATTTGTACCTGTCTCTCTTGCTAGAGAATTTGGATTACTACTCATTGAGAAAGGATCTCAATCTATTAATCTCAAATCATTTAGATATTATGATCGTATGTTTCCTACTCAAGATCATAGTGAAGGTTTAGGTAATCTTGTTGCATTACCACTTCAAGGACAGGCATTAAGACAAGGTAATAGTGCTTTTGTAGATGAAAACTGGAATCCTTACTATGATCAATGGAAATTACTAACAACAGTTCATCAATTATCTAAAAATGAGATAGAAGAACATATCTATAAATGGAAAGAAGAACTTTCAATCCCTCAAACTCTTCTTACAATGGATCTAGGAAAAAGAATTAAGCCATGGAAAAAGGATGAAAACTTCCATAGTGAAGATGTGATAAAAAGACTCTCTATTGTCCTTGCAGATGGTATCTACGTGGATACACTTAATCTTCAGCCACGAATCCAAAACCAGATCGGACGCTTATCTGCATTTGATAATCTTATATTCTATAAGAATCATAACTTAGGATTTTCTAATTGGAATCAGCCAAGAGTTATCTATTTAGGGGAAGACATAAACGACTATATAAAAATCCCAAGAGGATTATTAGAAACACTACTTAATAAGTGCCATTCATCAAATATTGAGTATGAAATTGTTGATAAGAGAGAAAAGGGAAAACCTATTAATGTATCATTTACTGGAAAATTAAGAGATGAACAGCTGACTGCCGCGTCTGATTTATTAAATTATGACAATGGTGTTTTAAATGCAGCGACTGCATTCGGTAAGACTGTTGTATCTAGTTATTTAATATCTTAAAGAAAAGTCAATACACTCATTATTATGCAAAGTGTTTCACTAATAGACCAATGGGTAGATGAATTACATCGCTTTTTAGAAATAAACGAAGATCTACCTGTGTATAAAACAAAAACAGGTAAAGAGAAACAAAGAAAAGATCTCATAGGTGTATTACATGGAAGTAAAAATACTTTAACTGGTATCATAGATGTTGTATCAGTCAACTCTATTTATGACAATGAAGGCAACTGTCGTTTAAATCATGAATACGGCATGGTGATAGTAGATGAATGTCATCATGGTGCCTCTCATGTATTTGAAAATGTATTACGTCAAATTAATTCTAAATATATCTATGGTGTTTCTGCGAACGATAAAAGAATAGACAGACTTGAAAAGAAAGTCTATATGCAGTTAGGTCCAATTAGACATCAATATACAAGCAAAGAAAGAATAGAAAAACAATCTATTGATCATCATGTCTATCTACGATTCACAAGAATAATGGCGTTAGGTGATATTAAAAATGATCTTAATAGTGTGTATGCGTTTATCTCTAAATATGAAAATAGAAATAATATGATTATTTCTAATATAAAGAAGTGTATTGAAGAAAATAGAACACCTATCGTATTAACACGCTATAAAGATCATGCTAAATTATTGTATGAATCACTTAAGAAGAATGTCCTAGATCATACATATCTTATTTATGGTGATCATACATTAAAAGAAAATGAAGAAGTAAGAAAAACAATATTAGCACTTTCTCATGATGAACCTTTTATACTTGTTGCGACATCTCAATCAGTTGGTGAAGGATTTAATGTACCTAGACTCGATACACTATTTTTAACTTCTCCTGTATCTGGTGAACCTTTAGTTGATCAGTTCTTAGGAAGAATCAATAGAGATTATAAGTATAAAAAAAGTGCGATTGTCTATGATTATGTAGATTCTCATATTCATTATTTTAATAATATGTATAAGAAACGCTTATCTGCTTATAGAAAGATTGGTTTTGATGTGATTACTGATCTTGTAGACAATAAACAAAACGTGAATCACATTTACAATTATAATGATTATTTAGAAGTATTTAGACAAGATATCCATGAATCAAATAAAAGCATCATTATCTCTAGTCCTCAATTAAATGAAAAGAAAGTATTATCTTTTATTGATTTAATTAAAGATAGACAAGAAAAGGGTGTTTCAGTCAATGTATTCACCAAACAGACAGATGAACCTTATACAAATAATCTCATAGATTTATTATATGGTAATGGTGTATTTGTAGAAGTGTATCCTGATTTAGATTCTTATTTTGCAGTCATTGATCAAGAAATCGTATGGCACGGTGGAATAAACTTGCTTGGTAAATCAAATATCTATGATAGCTTAATGAGAGTGAAATCAACTACGATTGCGGAAGAACTTATATTAAGTCCTACAGAAACTAAAGATTGTGACTCCTAGGTTACAATCTTTTTTAAATCTCATAGTACAATGATATAATTAATAATGGAGGTGCGTTAAAATGATGGAATATCTCAAAGAAACACAGATGCTAGATTATTCTCATCCTAACATTCAAAAACTCATTTACGATAAACAATGGAAACAAATGATTGAATTTAACAGAATACAAGCAATCTATAATTATGTAAGAGATGAAATCTTATTTGGCTATAATAGTGATGATTATATACCTGCTTCAAAAGTACTAGCCGATGGCTATGGTCAATGTAATACTAAAGGAACTCTATTTATGGCATTGCTACGTGCCTGTGATATTCCATGTAGAATACATGGCTTTACTATTAATAAGAAACTGCAAAAAGGAGCTACGACAGGTATTGTATATCATAGTGCACCTAAGAATATATTTCACAGCCGGGTGGAAGTTTACCTTGAAAATCGATGGTACGAACTAGAAGGATTTATTTTAGACAAAGCATATCTTAAACAACTTCAGAATAGATTTGCTAAATGTACTGGTCCATTTTGTGGTTATGGTATTGCAGTGAAATATTTCAAACACCCTATAATTGACTTCAATAGAAATAATACCTATATTCAAAGTGAAGGAATTACTCAAGACTTTGGTATCTATGATTGTCCAGATACGTTACTAAAAGAACATCATCAAGAGATGTCAACCATTAAAACATTCGCTTATAAGTACATTGGTGACATCTTATGAATTATAATGTAAAGAAAATAAGGAGAAACTTTTATGGCATTTAAGATAGTAAGAAATGATATCACAAAAGTAGAAGCTGATATCATAGTTAATACAGCAAATCCAAAACCAAAATGTGTCAGTGGCACAGATCTGGCAATATATGAAGCAGCAGGAAAAGAAGCGCTTCTTGCAGAAAGAAAGACTATTGGCCCCATTGAAAGAGGAGATATTGCTGTCACTGGAGCTTATAATCTCAACGCAAAATATATTATTCATACAGTAGGACCTGTATGGATTGATGGAAATCATCATGAACTTGAAATACTAGAAAGATGTTATCGTCTACCTTTACAAAAAGCAGTAGAATTAGGATGTCAAAGTATCGCATTTCCTCTTATTTCAACAGGTGTATATGAATTTCCAAAAGATAAGGCTTTGCACATTGCAGTCTCTGTATTCCGTCAATTTTTGACAGAACATGAAATAGAAATTATTTTAGTTGTATTTGATAAGACCTCTTTTCAATTATCGAGTCAGATTGTAGGAGAAATTGATTCTTATATTGATGCAAACTATGTCAAAGAAAGTCATATCAATGAGTATCCTTTAAGCTACAGACGAAGTGCTCGTCTTCGTTCTTTATTTAACTCTACGCTTCATGAAGAACCATCTCTACATTTATCGAATACTTCTTTAGAAGATCAGCTCGCAAATATTGGTCCTTCATTTCATGATAAATTATTTGAATTAATAGACAAAGCGCATCTAGATAATAAAGACGTATGGAAAAGAGCAAATCTAGATAGAAAACTTTTTTCTAAAATTCAATGCAATAAGAATTATCATCCTAAAAAGAAAACTGTATTTGCATTATGTATCGCATTACAGCTTAATCTAGAAGAATCAAAAGATCTACTTGCAAGAGCAGATTGGGCATTTAGTCCAAGTAGTGAAGTAGATCTAATTGTACAAAAAGCAATCATAGACAAACACTATGATATTATGGAACTCAACATCACATTGTTCAAATATACCAATGAAACTCTTGGAGCATAAATGACGTCGGTACTTCATGTATCGACGTTTTTTAAATGTCGCTTTCAAAGCGACCATATATCTTTCCGCTTCATTTATACTGATATTGTAATAAGAAAAGATTGGAGGAATATATTATGTATGGTACAATTTTAGGAGATATTATTGGTTGTCCATTTGAATTTGATAGAGGAGATAAAACAAAGGATTTTAAATTATTTAGTAGAAGATCTCATTTTACAGATGATTCAGTCATGACTCTTGCTGTATGTGAGGCGTTACTTAAAGTAGGCCAGGATGCAACAGTCAAAGAAATTGGGGATGCTGTTATAACAAGTATGCAATCATGGGGAAGAAGATATCCTCATGAAGGATATGGAGGTTATTTTAGATGCTGGTTAACAGCACGTCATCCTGAGCCTTATAATAGTTTTGGAAATGGTTCTGCAATGAGAGTATCAGCTGCAGGATGGCTTTATGATTCCCTTGAAAAAACAAGAGTTGTCGCAAAAGCAACTGCAAATGTAACTCATAATCATCCAGAAGGTATTAAGGGTGCAGAGGCGACTGCGAGTGCGATATTTATGGCAAGAAATGGTTCATCAAAAGAAGAAATCAAAAAGTATATTGAAAATGAATTTCATTATGATTTAAATAGAACACTTGATGAAATCCGTCCTAGCTTTCATATGCATGAAACTTGTCAAAAAAACGTCCCAGAAGCAATCATTGCTTTTCTTGAAGCAAAAGACTTTGAAGATGCAATAAGAAATGCAGTATCTCTAGGTGGAGATACAGATACACTTGGTGCTATTACAGGAAGTATTGCAGAAGCCTATTTTGGAATACCTGAAGCATTAAGATCTGAATGTAGAAATCGCATCAATAAAGATATGAGAGATGTTGTTGATACATTTTATAGTCTTGTTAGAAAAGATGATTCACCTAATACAAATCAGATGATTGAAAAAGCTATCAATCAATATTATGTTCATAATGATAAAGAAGGTATGATACTATTTATGAATATGATGATAAATGCAATGAATCAGGGTGGAGAATTTATTGTTCCTTATATTACTAAGAATCCATTCTTATCAAAAGAACAAATCAATAGTATAAGCATTGGTGACACATTTGCTCTTGATCATGATGTCAAACTTAAAATGGAAACAGTCAAAGATGCAAGTGGTATAGAGTGGCTAGGTGTATTTACTTCAACAGAAGAGATGCATAAAGGTTCTTGTGGCAATGTTCAGATCAATCAATCCATCCTATCAATTCTAAGATTAGCACTTGACTTAGAAGAGATAAATGGAATTGTCATCAATCCATTTGGAAAATATATGCAAATAAGTAAAGCTATGATACTACTATTGATTGGTATATATGAAGAACATGAAAAATAATTAAAAATCCTCAAGAGATTGTAACTGACTTGTTATAATCTCTTTTTTGCATTAAGAGCATATTTCCATGATGAAAAAACTGTAATCTATTACATATAACCATACTGTAATATTTGTTGAACATATTTCTTTTACAATGTCAACATATGTGTCTTGACATCTGTCAACAACAATGATAGCATATGCACAGCGTAAAAAGAGATAGGCGCTTAATTTAGGAAAAGTTGGAAAAAGAGGATTAAATTATGGATATGATGAATAGAATCAATCTGCTTAAAGAAGAGAAGAATGCTGTTATATTAGCTCACTATTATGTGGATGCAGATGTACAGGCAGCGGCTGATTTCATTGGTGACTCATTCTATCTTGCAAAAAAAGCAGCAGAAACAGATGCTGATGAGATTGTATTTGCAGGTGTAGAATTCATGGGAGAAAGTGCTAAGATACTTAATCCTACTAAGCATGTATATATGCCAGATGCACATGCTGATTGTCCTATGGCACATATGGTCACTATAGAAAAGATTAAAGAAATGAGAGAAAAGTATGATGATTTAGCTGTTGTTTGCTATATCAACTCTACTGCAGAAATAAAGACTTATAGTGATGTATGTGTTACTAGTTCAAATGCAGTAAAGATTGTTAATAAGTTACCTAACAAGAATATTTTCTTTATACCTGATCAGAACTTAGGAAGCTATGTGGCAACTCAGGTTAAAGATAAGAATATTATCTTAAATAGTGGTTTCTGTCCAAGACACCATATTATGACTAAAGAAGATGTATTAAATGCCAAGAAAGAACATCCTGACGCTTTAGTAGCTGTTCACCCAGAATGTAAACCTGAAGTATTAGAAGAAGCTGATTATATTGGTAGTACATCAGGTATTATTGATTATATTTTAGGTAATGATGCAAAGGAATTTATTGTTGGTACAGTAGATGGTGTTTATGCCACAATCCTAAATCAGGCACCTGATAAGAAGCTTTATAATGTCGTAAGAACTCAGGTATGTCCTAATATGAAACTTAATTCACTAGAAAAGATTATTCATGTATTAGAAACTGGTGAAAATGAAGTGTTCTTAGATGAAGAATTTATGAATAAGGCAAAAGCACCATTAGAAAGAATGCTTGAACTTGCTAAATAGGAGATGACTAAAAATGAGTAAAAAAACAGATGTTCTTATTGTAGGTACTGGATGTTCAGGATTATATTGTGCCCTTAAATTACCTGGAAACCTTAATATTCATATGATTACTAAATCATGTATAGAAGAAAGTGATAGTTTTCTTGCGCAGGGTGGTATTTGTATGTTTAAGGATGAAAGTGATTATCATGCTTTCTTTAAAGATACACTAAGAGCTGGCCATTATGAAAATAATCCTCTTTCTGTAGAATTAATGATTAGAAGTTCTCGTGCTGTACTTGATGATTTATTATTATATGGTACTGATTTTGCTAGAGATGAAGAAGGAAACCTTAAATATACAAGGGAAGGTGCTCATTCTACTAACAGAATCCTTTATCATGAAGATATTACTGGTAAAGAAATCACTAGTAAGCTTTATGCAGAAGCCAAGACAAGAAAGAATATCACTATTGAAGAATATGTCACTTTGACTGATTTAATTGTTAAAAATGGTAAGTGTGTTGGTGGTAAAGTACGCAAAGGTGATGAAGAATATGATATCTATGCAGACTTTGTTGTACTTGCAACTGGTGGTATTGGTGGTAAATATAAGAATTCTACTAACTACCGTCATTTAACAGGTGATGCCATTGATCTTGCTAAGAAATACAGTATTGAAACAGAACATTTGGATTATGTACAGATTCATCCAACAACTTTCTATAGTGATGATAATGAAAGACGTTTCCTTATTTCCGAAAGTGTCAGAGGTGAAGGTGCACTTCTTTATGATAAGAATGGTAATCGTTTCGTTAATGAATTATTACCTAGAGATGTTGTTTCTGAGGCAATTAAGAAACAGATGGAAAAAGATGGTACTGATTATGTCTTAGAAGATTTAAGACCTATTGGTGAAAAGGAACTAAAGGAGCATTTCCCTAACATTGTTCAGTACTGCTTAGATAAAGGATATGATGTAACTAAAGAATGTATTCCTGTTGTACCAGCTCAGCACTATTTCATGGGTGGTATAAAAGTCAATGAAAACAGTAAAACATCTATGCCTAACTTATATGCTGTTGGTGAAACAGCATGTAATGGTGTTCATGGTAAGAATAGACTTGCTAGTAACTCATTATTAGAAAGTTTAGTATTTGCTAAAAGAGCCGCAAAAGATATGACAAGAAAGTATGAGGCCCCAAGTATGTTTGATAAGACAACTTTAAAATTAAATGTAGACCCACTAATCCTTTCAGCTCTTCGTGAAGATATTACAAGTGAAGATGTTTCTACATGCAGTGTTATGAGAACTGCACAGTTAGGTGAAGTAGAATTAATTTGTAAAGAAAATGGTATTATTGCCGGTCTTCAAATTTTTGAAAGAACATTTAAATTATTAGATGAAGATGTAGATGTACATTTCTTTGCTCATGATGGTGATGAAGTACATAAAGGTGAATTATTGGCTAAAGTCACTGGTGATATGAGAACTCTTCTTGAAGGTGAAAGAACTGCTCTTAACTACTTACAGAGAATGTCAGGTATTGCCACTTATACTCGTAAGGTGGCAGATCTTCTTGAAGATACAGATATTAAGTTACTTGATACAAGAAAGACAACTCCAAATAACAGAATTTTTGAAAAGTATGCTGTTAAAGTAGGTGGAGGAAGCAACCATAGATATAACTTAACAGATGGTGTTCTATTAAAAGATAATCATATCGGTGCTGCAGGAAGCGTCACTAAAGCTGTACAGATGGCAAGAGACTATGCTCCATCAGTAAGAAAGATTGAAGTAGAAGTAGAAACATTTGATATGGTGCAAGAAGCAGTTGCTGCAGGTGCTGATATTATCATGCTTGATAATATGAGTACTGAATTATTAAAGCAGTCTATTGATTATATTGATAAACGTGCTGAAATTGAAATTTCAGGTAATGTGACTGCAGAAAACATTAATAGAGTGAAAGATATGGGTGTTGATTTCATTTCTAGTGGTGCTTTAACACACTCTGCAAAGATTCTAGATTTATCATTAAAAAACCTTCATGCAATTAATGGGAGAGACTAAATGACTGGTAAAGAAAGAAGGGACTACATCCTTACAGAACTGACGGAAAGTGATACACCGATTTCTGCTTCTAATTTTGCGAAACGTCTTCAGGTTTCACGTCAGGTTATTGTGAATGATGTCGCACTTCTTCGCGCTAATAATCATGTTATAGAAGCAACCAATAAGGGATATATTATACGCCAGTCTGCAATGGTAGAAAGAGTTCTTAAAATGCAGCATACAGATGCAGATATAGAAAAAGAGTTAAATACTATAGTTGATTTAGGTGGCTATGTGAAAGATATCTTTGTCTATCATAAAGCTTATCATATTGTACGTGCACCTCTTAATATCGCATCACGTTTAGATGTAAAGAAATATCTAAATAATTTAAAATGTGGGAAATCTATCTCCTTAATGACAGTTACAAGTGGTTATCATTACCATACAATTTGTGCTGAAACAGATGAGAGACTTGATGAAATACAGGAAGCTTTATCAAAGCTAGGATATCTCGCAAAACTACAGGAATATGAACCTTTTGAATTCTAAAGCCATCTTTATTGATGGCTTTTTTTATGTATAATGAGATGGAGGTGATGAACATGATTTATATAACAGGTGATACACATGGAAATCAATTTAAATGGCTTGAGCAGATAGATCCTATACTTAAAGAAGGGGATATAATTATAGTTTGTGGTGATTTTGGAATAGGCTTTTTCCAACAGAAGTATTCTTCTGAAGAATCATTCTATGATTTTATTAGTGAACAGCCTTATACTGTTTTATTTATTGATGGCAATCATGAAAACTTTAATCTACTTAATAGTTATCAAGTAAAATCATGGAATGGGGGATTTGTCCATAAAATCAGACATAACCTTATTCATTTAATGCGTGGAGAAATCTATACAATAGAAGGAAAAACATTCTTTACCTTTGGTGGCGGTTATTCTATTGATCAGCCATTACGTAAAGAGAATGTTTCCTGGTGGCCACAAGAAATGCCAAGCAAGCAGGAATATGAGAATGGCTTACAACATCTAGATAGCGTAGATCATGTAGATTACATTATTACTCATACAGCACCTGATGAAACAGTCTATTTTCTATCAACTATTAAAAAATATCATATAAAAGGTGATATCTATCAGGAATTCCCTTTGACAACATATTTAAATGATATACAAAAGAAAACAACCTATACGCATTGGTATTTTGGGCATTTTCATGTAGACAGAGAGTTATGGAGAAATCAGACAGCACTCTTTAATACAATATATGAATGTGAGTCTCATCGTATCCTTAAACAATGGAATACATATGAATGTTAACATCTAGACTTTAAAACTAGATATATTGACATTAAATAATAGATATGTTAAACTTGCTGTACAAGAGGTGATTGATATGAAACGTACAAAGTTAGATGACCGTTTACTTCCTGATTATACACGTGGTGAAGAAATATTTAATATGGTGACTCATATAGTAGGGGCTGTATTTGGTATTGTAGCACTAGTATTATGTATTATATTTTCATGTTTACATCATAATGGATATGGTTTAGCATCTGGTATCGTTTATGGTGTCTCTATGATACTCTTATATACAATGAGTTCTATTTATCATGGTTTATCTCCTAATTTAAAGGCAAAGAAAGTATTCCAAATTATGGACCATTGCAGCATCTTTGTCTTGATTGCAGGAACCTACACACCAGTACTTTTATGTTCAGTTAGACAGGCAGATCCATTCTGGGCATGGGTATTATTTGGTATTGTATGGGCAGTCACTATTTTAGGGATTACATTAAATGCCTATGATATCGAGAAGTTTGCGAAGTTCTCTATGGCCTGTTATTTAGTTCTAGGCTGGTGTATTGTCTTTAAGTTTAATTTGCTTCCTGGTACTATTGGAATGAATGGTATCTATTTATTAGTTGCTGGAGGTGTGGCATATACAATCGGTACAATCTTCTATGGATTACAAGAAAAGATCCATTATATGCACTGTATCTGGCATCTATGGATCTTACTTGGTAGTGTTCTACATTTCTTATGCATCATCTTATATTGCATGTAACAGGCTTACGCCTGTTTTTCTTTTATATCTTTTAAAGACATGCTATAATCGTTGAGGAAAGGATGATTAAATGAAAAAAATAAATTTTAAATACGGTTTCTTATACTTGATCACATTTATTATTGTATTAGGTGGCGATTTAGTAACGAAACTTGTAGTCAACGAATCAATGCAGTTAGGCCAGAGCTATCAGGTCATTAAAAACTTTTTTTATTTCACTTATATTCATAATACAGGTGCCGCATGGGGTATGCTTTCAGGGCATTTCTTTATGTTCTATGCAATTTCTATTATTGCTGGTATTATGCTTATTTATTATTTTATCAAGAGTGACAAATCCCAGGTCTTATTAAGATTTGGAATTGTGCTTATATTTAGTGGTATGCTAGGAAATCTATATGATCGTGTTGTTTTTCATTATGTAAGAGACTTTTTAGATTTCTTTGTATTTGGTTATGATTTTCCTATTTTCAATATTGCCGATATGGGTGTTGTAATAGGTGTTTTATTAATCATCTTAGATTTAGGAATTGGAGAATATAAACAATGGAAATACAATCAATTACACCAGAATTAGAAGAAAAAGGCTTGCGTTTAGATAAAGTAATCTTAAATCATATGCCTGATCGTTCACGTACTGAGATTCAGAAATGGATTAAAGCAGGACAGGTTATTGTTAATGATAATGTTGAAAAAGCTAACTATAAGGTAGAAGAAGAAGATGTCATCCGGATCACTTTACCAGATCCTCAAAGTACTGAAATTAATCCTGAAAATATCCCATTAGATATTATTTATGAAGATGAAGATGTGATTGTCGTCAATAAACCTACAGGTATGATTGTTCATCCATCAGCAGGTATTTATTCAGGAACACTTGTGAATGCATTACTCTATCATTGTCACGATTTATCAGCAATAAATGGTATTACACGTCCTGGGATTGTACATCGTATTGATAAGGAAACAAGTGGTTTATTAATGGTCGCAAAAAATGATAATGCCCATCGTTCATTATCTAAACAATTAGAAGAACATTCAGTTGTACGTCGTTATGTAGCACTCGTTCATGGTGTTATTAACCATAATGTAGGTCGTATTGAAGCACCTATTGGACGTGATAGCAAGGATCGTAAGAAGATGGCTGTCACTAGTAAGAATGCTAAAGATGCAATCACTAACTTTAAAGTATTAGAACGTTATGATGATATGACACTTATTGAATGTCGTCTAGAAACAGGTAGAACACATCAGATCCGTGTTCATATGCAATACATTGGTCATCCAGTTTATGGTGATCCTCAATATGGTTTTAGAAATGATGATAACACACATGGTCAGTATCTACATGCTAAGGTATTAGGTTTTGTACATCCTAGAACCAATGAACATATGTACTTTGAAGCACCTTTACCTGATTTCTTTGAAGAAAAGATCAAAGAACTAGGAGGAGAATACAATGGATAAGCAGATCATTACATGGGATCAGTATTTCATGGGAGTGGCTAAACTCTCTGCTTATCGTTCTAAAGATCCTAATACGCAGGTTGGCGCTTGTATAGTAAATAGTGATAATCGTATCGTAGGGGTAGGATACAATGGTCTTCCAAGAGGATGTGAAGATGATAAGTTCCCTTGGTCTGTAAGAGAAGGGGCTTTATATGATACAAAGTATCCTTATGTTGTACATGCCGAATTAAACGCAATACTTAACTCTACTCAGAAATTACAGGGTTGTCGTATCTATGTTTCTTTATTCCCATGTCATGAATGTACTAAAGCAATCATTCAGAGTGGTATCAAAGAAATTGTCTATGAAGATGAAAAATACAAAGGAACAGAAAGTGATAGAGCAGCTAAACGTATGTTAGATGTGGCTGGTGTTTCTTATCGTAAAGTTCCTGCATTTGAAGTAGAAATAAAAAAAGAGAATCAATAATGATTCTCTAGATGAAGAAGAAGGCCTATAGGCCTTCTTTTAATTTCTTTAATGCTCCCTTAACTCTCTTCATATTAGTGAAATTCAACTTACATACCTTTGTAAGAATCTTATCACCATACTTGTGCGCAAGTTTAACAGCCACGATTTCGGCATTAGTGCCGGCCCCTCTAGCAAGGTTCATCTTTAAACTCTTTGTCATGCTAGCAAAATATTGTAGATATGCATAACGAGAAATGATTTCTGCAGCTAATACTGCTAAATACTGTTCATCAGCATTGGTTTCAAAAATCATATCTTTTACGACAATAACTTCACTCTTTAAATAATTATAATAAGTCTTAGGTGAAACGAATTGATCAATAACTTTGAATTCAACACTCTTCTTCACTTTCTGAAGAACATTCACAACAGCCTGGTTAAATAGGCGTGCACGAATGTTTGCCTGGTTGATTCCACTATCAATCATCTTATTATAATGTGAGTTATCTAGTACTAGTAGTGATGAAATGAGATGTCCTTTTAATAGTTTAGCGTAATTGATAATTTCCTGATTAGACAAATCATCGATATTATCAATATGCAGGTTTTTAATGATCTCAAGTGCTTCATCATCGGCATAGCATGCAACGACACAAAGCGGCCCAAGAAAATCAGCAGATCCTGTTTCTGCAGCACCAATATGTGGATGCATACATAAGTGATCTGAATTCTTTTCCTGCTCAATCTTTTTTGCTAAACTTCTAGACCAATGCTTTGCTTCATGCACCGCATTCTGTCCTAAAAAGCTTGCTTCATAATTCGATGTCACTTCGATGTCACAGCCAATTGCATGAGCTTTTAAAAGAAGGTTCTCGCTTTCGAATGGAACCATCTGACTGTCATAAAACTTCTTCATCTTGTTTAAAATGTTTTCATTAATCAAAAATTTAATTGGCTCCACTATATTCACCTCACATGTTTTATTTTATCATAAATTTCATTTTTTTGACAGTATAAATTTCATTTGTTATAATTAAGAACCGACAACGTCAAGGAGGTAAGTGTTATGAGTTTTCTTGATTTGATTCTTATCGCTTTTTTGTTATATATGTTTTTTAGTGGATATTCCAAAGGTTTTTTCTCTACATTATATGATTTAGTAAGCTTTATAATTATGATGCTTTTTATCTATTTTAATGTAGAAACTATTTCTTCTATTATCCAGATTTATAAGCCGGTAGATGATCCTTTATCACAATTAGGTGGTTCAGTTATAAATATGTTGATAGTCTTTATTATCATGTTTGTTGTTCTAGAAATAATTCGCAGACTCATAGGCGTTCTTATTAAACCTTTAGTCAATCAATTGACTGATCATTTTGCACTCACTGCTTTTGTCAATCATTTATTAGGTGCATTGCTTCACGCATTAAAGGGTGTATTTATCTCCTTCATGGTTATGATGATGGTTATTATTCCTTTCTTTGGGCTTGATATCTTAACTAATTCTAAAATAGGACATTTAATCATAGAAGATGTACCAATTATCTCACAAAAAGCAATCAATGAAGCAAGTGCTTATGGAAGCTTATTAAAGGGACAGCATACACTTCAATTAGAAGATAAAGATATATTAAAGAAGATGATTATCGCTAATAATCATGCCTATAATCATGGAATACTAGATGAGCATGATGCAACACAGTTTGTCTATACACAATTAGGCCCTGCTTTAATGAAACAGCAGGTCATTATACCTCATGAAGAAAAACTTCAATTTATCTCTTTATTAAATAAAACACCTTATACAGAAACAGAAAAGAATACAATATTAAATAATATAGGAAGTGAATAAAATGTTAGATAGTTATAAAGTCTTAGAATTTCCAAGAATTCTAAATAGTATTGCTGGCAGCTGCCGTACAGAGATTGCGAAGAAGAAAGTATTACAATTAGAAATGTATGATAATCTGGCTGATTTAAATGAAGAACAGAATCGTTTAGAAGAAGCCATGACTATTCATCGTATTATGGGTACTTTACCTCTTGCGCCACTTCATGATATCAGTGCATATCTTGCAAAAGCGAAGATGGATGGTATTTTAGCACCAGAAGAATTAATGGCTATTGATCATATGTTAGAAAATATCTTTCAGGTGACTTCTTACTTTAATGCTTATGAAGGAGAAATTATTCTCTTAAGAGACTTAGTAGAAGGCTTAGAAGGGGATAATGGATTACATATAGAAATCAATAGATGCATTATGCCTGATGGCTCTATCAGTGATCATGCCAGTGAAACACTTTATCGTATTAGAAAAAGCATGCATGCATTAGAAGGACGTATTCGTCATTCTATGGAAGGGTATTTAAAGAGTGAAAAGAATTCATTAAGTATGGATACTCTCTCTAGCAAGAATGACCGTTTAGTTCTTGCAGTTAAAGCACCACATAAGAATGAAATCAAAGGCTTAGTACATGCCACAAGTGCCTCTGGTCAGACATTCTTTATTGAACCAGAAAGTGTTGTTGTCATGAACAATGAACTTAATGAATTAAAGAGTCAGGAACAGACTGAAATCAATAAAATCTTACAGAGTCTTACAAGACGTGTTAAGTATAACTATACAAGATTCTATTTTGATCAGGAACTCATGTCTGAACTAGATTTTATTTTTGCGAAAGCACGTTTTGGCTGTGATTATGATTGCATTAAACCAGATATCAATGAATCAGGTATTCTTTCTTTAAAACAGGCCAGACACCCACTTATTGATCAAAAAAGAATTGTACCTAATGATATTATTATTGATGGTAAGATGTTGATGATTACTGGTTCTAATACCGGCGGTAAAACAGTTGCTTTAAAGACTGTTGGTTTACTTTCATTAATGGCTATTAGTGGTTTAGCCGTGCCAGCTATTTCAGCTTCTATTCCATTCTTTGATGCAGTCTATACCGATATTGGTGATGAACAATCTATTGAACAGTCACTTTCAACATATTCATCACATATGAAAAAGCTTATTTATATCTTAGAACATGCAACATGTCGTTCTTTAATTCTTATTGATGAAATTGGCTCAGGTACAGATCCACAAGAAGGGGCATGTCTAGGAGAAGCTATTCTGGATACTTTATTAAGACGTGACTGCCGTATTGTTGCATCTACCCACTATGGTGAACTTAAGAGCTATGGTCAGTCAAGAGATGATATTACTCTGGCATCTGTTGGATTTGATGTAGAAACAATGCGTCCTACATATCGTTTAAAGCTTCATTCTATTGGTTCATCTTATGCTTTTGAGATTGCTGCTTCTTTAGGTCTTGATCATGAGATTATTGATCAAGCTTTACATAATAAAGAAGTACGTATGAATGAAGCAGAAAAGTTAACTGAAAAACTGACTAAACAGAGTGCTGAATTGGATGAAAAAGAAGAAAGAATCAATACATTACTTGCAGACAATGAAAAGCTTCATAATCGTTATGAACATCAGCTATCTGTTGCCACAAAACAAAAAGATCGTATTGTCGAAGAGGCACAGCAAGAAGCTAATAAGATGCTTGAAGAGGCTAAGAAAACAATTGATGAGTTAACTAAAGATATTATGAATCAAGGTGCTTTAAAGCCTCATCAGGTGACTGCAGCGAAACATGCATTAGATCAGCAGAAATATGAAAAGAAAGAAGTAGTTAAGGTACAGGATCATGTCTTTAAAAAGGGTGATCATGTTAAACTTGATAAGATGAATAGAGAAGGGGATGTCCTAGAAGTTAAGAAGCATGAATTGCTTGTTGATTTAGGTGGTCTCCAGGCACGTGTTAAGGATACTGATGTAACATTCATGCATGGTGCTTCTAAGCCTCAGAAGGTTAAAAAAGCAGGCACAAGACAGCATATGAAGAAGACAGGACATTATGAAGTCAATGTCATTGGTATGCGTTACGAAGAAGCGATGAATATTGTAGAAAAGTTCTTAGATGACGCTTTATTACTAGGTTATCCTTCAGTACGTATTGTTCATGGTATGGGTAAAGGTATTTTACGTAATGGTATAAGAAAGAAGCTAGACCATTTATCATATGTTAAGGAATATCGTGATGGTGGACCAAATGAGGGTGGTTTAGGTGTAACGGTAGTTAGCTTTGAATAAGAATCTAGACTATATTAAAAAGAAGCTTTCTCTGCTTCCTATGTCTCCTGGCTGTTACTTAATGAAGAATACAGACGGAAAAGTTATTTATGTAGGAAAGGCGCGAAAACTTAAAAATCGCGTCTCTTCTTATTTTACAGGAGCACATAACTACAAAACCACAAAATTAGTCGATCATATATGGGACTTTGACTATATTGTGACAGGCAGTGAAAAGGAAGCATTATTACTTGAAATTAACCTCATTAAAGACTATACACCTGAATACAACATCATGTTCATGGATAATACTTATTATCCTTATATTGAACTCACTGATGAAACCCATCCACGACTTAAAATAGTAAGAAAAACTAAAAACAAAAAGAATAAATACTTTGGTCCTTATCCCGATGCCACTGCTGCTAGAAATACTTTTAAATTATTAAATAAGCTTTACCCATTAAGAAAGTGCAATCATGTCCCAGATAAACCATGCTTATATTATTCTTTACATCAATGTCTAGGTCCATGTATTAATGAAGTTGACAAGAGCCAATATGATGAAATTAGAAAAGAACTAATTTCTTTTATACATGGTAATACCAAATCCAAAATAGATGAACTCACTGAAAAGATGATGACAGCTAGTGAAAATCTTCAATTTGAACTTGCAAAAGAATATCGTGATCTCATTCGTTCTATAGAATATGTCACAGCTAAACAGAATGTCCAATTTGGAGACTATAAAGATAGAGATATCTTAGGCTATTTTATTGATAAAGGCTACATTAGTATACAGCTCTTCTTTATGCGTGAAGGTAAACTTCTCTATCATGATTTTAATTTAGAACCAGTAGGAGAAGATTTTGAAGAAGATCTCATTCGTTTCTTAGTTACTTATTATCAAACTCATCCAGAACCTTACGAACTGCTTATTCCTCAAGATGTTGATTTAGAACTATTAACTGAAATATTATCCTGTCATGTTCTTCAGCCACAAAGAGGAGATAAGAAATCTTTAGTAGAAATGGCTAATAAGAATGCGAAAGAAGCATTAGAAAAGAAATTCTTATTAAAAGAGAAAACAGATGAAAAAACAATTCTTCCTATTATTGAATTAGGTCAAAAACTAGGTATTGATACACCACACACGATTGAATTATACGATAACTCTAATATCCAGGGTGCTTATGCAGTCGCTGGTATGGTTGTATATAAAGATGGTGTACCATCTAAAAAAGATTATCGTAAATATAAGATCAAGACAGTAGAAGGTCCTGATGATTATGCAAGTATGAAGGAAGTCATCTATAGACGTTATTATCGTTTACTTATGGAGCAAAAAGAAATGGCTGATCTCATTATTGTCGATGGTGGACTAGGACAGATCAAAGTCGCCAAAGAAGTGATAAATAGTTTAAATATCTCTGTACATATATGTGGTTTATCCAAGGATGATAAACATTCTACCGCAATGTTGCTAGATGAAAATGGGAACCAGGTTCCTATTAATACAAAGAGTCCTTTATTCTTCTTATTAACGCGTATGCAGGATGAAGTGCATCGCTATGCTATTTCATTCCACCGTCAGGTACGCTCTAAATCCTTATTTAGTTCTATATTAGATGAAGTAGAAGGAATAGGGGAAGCACGCAAGAAAAAACTTCTTAATCATTTTAAGAGTGTTAAAAAGATGAAGGAAGCATCACTGGAAGAACTAGAAGCAGTCATTCCTAAGAATACTGCAGCAAAGCTCTATGAAGTACTACATAAAGAATAATCTATACACTTTTTGCGATATACTATATAATTGACATTAGAGAGCAGGTGATTTAATGGAAAATAAGCGCAAGTATCTGTTTATTACAGTCATTGCATTATTTATCGTTTCATTCTATACAATTAACCTCCGATTTGATCCATTCTATCGTGTCAACGGCATCAATAACGATAATAGAATGATCATCGAAAAGTATTTAAGTAAAGAAGAACAGAAATATCTTGTAGAAAACAGAATTCCTCTTTACCATTTTATGAAATATATCAAATATGATGATTTTTATCTGCCATATTATCAATATTATGAATTACTAGAAAAAACAGGGCGTTACTCTACAAATAAGTCTATCCTACAAACAGGCAATGAATTAGCAACTAAACTCACTAATACCTATAAAGGTGCATCTTATGATCAAGCAAAGAAACTTGTAGAACATGATTTAGAAGCAGGATATTTATATAATCAGAACTTTGATTTTGGTAAACTACAAATATATTATGAAATGAGACCTCTTTATGAAGATTATAGTTATGTAGATGATACAGAATACTATATTGAATTATTAAAAAATCGAGGACTAAATGATAAAATGATTCTTTCATTCTTCAAACAAGCATGTGCTAATTACTCTCGTTACGGTTTAACAACACTTATGACTCAGGCAAATAATCAAGATATGTTATTGATTCCTGATCCTTCAGCTCTTTTAACTACCTTAAGTGATCAAACTTATATAGGTGCTTATGTTCCTCATAATCTTGTCTTAATGTCAGATATTCATCGTTTAAAATATGCCATGTATTTAAATAATGACGCCTATGAAGCGCTAAAGAAGATGATTGATGCAATGCCTAATGAGATTGCGAATGACTTTTATGTTAAAGAAGCATATACAAGCTTTACTGATTTACAGTATTCAAATCCTAATCTTGCAGGTAAAGATGAAAGACAATTAGGTCATACAGTTTCTATTGCCTCTAAGTCCATTGCCTATCATGAGTTTGAAACAGCTGCCCTGTCACAATGGCTTGAAGCACATTCATATGAATATGGTTTTATATTACGTTATCCAAAACGTATGGCATCTTCTACAAATCATGTGTATGATGCACATTACTATCGCTATGTAGGTAAGAAGAATGCGAATAAGATTTACAAAGAAAACAGCTGTATTGAAGAATATAATCAGAAGGAGGCAGCTGAATGAAAAAAATTGTAATTATGTCAGATAACCATGGAGACATGAATATCTTAACAGATATTAAAGTTTTAGAAGATGATGCAGATTACTATATCCATTGTGGTGATAGTGAATCATATCAATTGCGTGATTTAGATGAATTTGTTGCAGTGAAAGGAAACAATGACTGGAGTCTTGATCTTCCACAAACTGCAAGATTAGATATTGAAGGAAGACATCTTCTGATTACTCATGGGCAGTTTTTTGGTTATTTTGATCGTGAAAAGAAAATGCTGGACTTTTTAAAGAAATATAATGGAGATGTTTTAATCTCAGGACATACACATATGCCTCTAGTAAAAGAAGAAAATGGTTTATGGCTTATTAATCCTGGCTCTACTTCATGGCCACGTGGTGGCAGCAAAAGATCTTATGCGGTGATGACTATTGATGGTACAAATGTAGATGTTAGAATTAAAACATTGGAATAATGATACAATTTATTAAATGGGATTGACTTTTTATATCTTCCTATTATAATGGGCATGTAAAGTCAAATATAAAGATAGAGGAAGCGATGCATCAGAGTAGTATGAGGAGTCGGCAGACTAAGAATCATATGAAAGGTAATCATCGCCGAAAGAGGATAAGCGGCAGCTTATAGTCTTGGGGATTCAGGAAATACCTGTCTCACTCCTTCATGATGAAGAGGCGTTATCTAATCGTTAAAAGCTATATGATAACGTATAGCTTTTTTTTCTATTTTTATATAGAAAGGGGAATAAATATGAAAAAGACTTTAATTACGCTTGCAACAGCAGCGCTTGTATTATCAGGATGTGGATCATCTACTAAGGATGACAACACTTTTACAGTAGGGATGGAAGCAGCTTACCAGCCATTTAACTGGCAGACTTCTAAGAAAACAGATACTGCAGTACAGTTAGATGGCGGTGCAGGTTATGCAGATGGATATGATGTTGTCGTTGCCAGCAAAATTGCTAAAAAATTAGGAAAGAAACTTGTAGTAAAGAAGATTGCATGGGATGGTTTACAGCCAGCTGTAGAATCTGGTGAAATCGATGCAATTATCGCAGGTATGACTGCTGATAAGAAACGTGAAAAGGGATTAGATTTCACTACGCCTTATTATCAGAGTGAAATGGTTATGATCGTAAGAAAGAATAGTGCCATGACTTCATTCAATGATATCCAGCAGTTCTCAGGCTATAAGGTAACAGGTCAGAAGAATACTAACTATGATACAATCATTGATCAGATTAATGGTGTAAAACATCAGACACCTAAATCAACTTATCCAGAATTAGTTGTAGCTTTACAGCAGGGTGATACAGATGGTATTACTGCAGAATTACCAGTTGCAAATGGTATCGTACAGGCTAACCCAGATTTATCAATCGTTAAGTTTGCAGATGGTCATAACTTTAATGTAGATACTGCAGTATCAATTGGATTAAAGAATAATACACGTAAGACTGCTGAATTCAAGAAGATTCAGAAGGCTTTAGATTCTATTTCACAAGAAGAAAGATTAAAAATCATGGAAGATGCTGTTAAGAGAGCACCTACTGAAAAATAGGAGATAAAATGAAAATAGATTTTCAATATGCATGGAGTCAGTTAATTAATAACTGGCCTCTATTCTGGTATGGTATTAAGATGACAATCGCTTTTGCGGTTGTTGGTACATTAGCTGGTTTAATTATTGGTTTAATTATTGGTGCCATTCGTTGTGTACCATTAGATCCACTAGATAAACCAGTGACAAGATTCTTTAAACGTTTAGGACGTTTTATTACAGGCTTTTATGTATGGGTATTCCGTGGAACACCTATGATGGTTCAGGCCGTATTCCTTTATTACTTATTCAAACCAGTATTACATTGGAATAACTTTACAGCTGGTATGGTCATTATCTCAGTGAATACAGCTGCTTATATGGCTGAAATTATTCGTAGTGGGATTCAGTCTATTGATCCAGGACAGATGGAAGCAGCTAAGTCTTTAGGTATGACAAATACTCAGACTATGATTTCTATCATCTTCCCACAGGCTATTAAGAATACATTCCCATCACTTGGTAACCAGTTTATCGTTAATATTAAGGATAGCTGTATGTTAAATGCGATTTCAGTTGTTGAATTATTCTTCCAGGCACAATCAGTGGCTGGTACTAATATGAGATATATTGAAGTATATCTTGTTGTTGCACTTATTTATTTAACTCTTACAACAGTTGCAACATTTGTACTTAATTACATTGAAAAGAGAATCAATAAGACAAACACAGTCACTATCAAGGATAACTGTGCTTAAGGAGGAAAGAAATGGATACAGTAATTGAAATTAAACATTTAGAAAAACATTTTGGTGACCTCCGTGTTCTTAACGATATTGATTTCACTATCGAACGTGGTAAGGTTGTTACTATTATTGGTTCAAGTGGTTCTGGGAAAAGTACACTACTAAGATGTATCAACCTTCTTGAAGTACCTGATGCAGGAGAAATTCTATTCAATGGTCAAAATATTCTTAAAGGTGATTTAGATGCTTCTACATATCGTAGTAAAGTAGGCATGGTATTCCAGAACTTTAACTTATTTAGTAATAAGACAGTTTTAGAAAACTGTATGATTGGCCAGATCAAAGTATTAAAGAAATCTAAAGAAGAAGCCCGCGTTGAAGCAATGAAACAGCTAAAAGCTGTTGGTATGGATAAATTCGCAGATGCTTCTAGTACAAAGCTTTCTGGTGGTCAGAAACAGCGTGTTGCGATTGCAAGAGCTTTATGTATGAAACCAGAAGTACTTCTATTTGATGAACCTACAAGTGCCTTAGATCCTGAAATGGTAGGGGATGTATTAGATGTTATGAAGGAACTTGCGAAAGAAGGTTTAACAATGGCTGTTGTGACTCATGAAATGCAGTTTGCTAGAGAAGTGAGTGATGTTATATGTTTTATGGATCAGGGCGTTATTGCTGAAATGGGTACTCCTGGAGAAGTATTTGAACATCCTAAAACAGAACGTGCTAAACAGTTCTTATCACGTTATTCTAACAGATAAAATAATGACTCAAGAGATAGCATAAAAGCTGTCTCTTTTTCTATATAGATAAAAAAACTGGTAATGACGGTTCTTTACCAGTTATATGCAAAATAAAAACCTCGGATAAACCGAGGTAATTAACAGATGGCGTCCACGAGGGGATTCGAACCCATGACCGCACGCTTAGAAGGCGTGTGCTCTATCCAGCTGAGCTACGTAGACATTTGTTTTTCGAATGCTTTTATATAATAGCATATAGATCATTTTAATGCAATATGAAAATGAAAAAAATGATAAAATACCTATCTTAATGTTTTCTCACACTTTAAATAATAAACAAGCTGTGTATATATTATAATATTCATGTAACATTTTGAATGTTTTTAAATTGTATTATAATATATATTGAAATCATAAAATGATAGCGCTATCATATATACATATGGGAGGAATCAGAATGAATAAGAAATAGAAAATCGTTTCTACTACATTATCTACAGTAACAGCATTATCATCTGTAGGTGCTATCTCTAGTTTGCCTAATACCGTTATTAAAAATGTTCAGGCATTAGATGAAAATACAGTAGAAACAATTCAACAGGTACAACCAACAGTTAGAACAGATTTAGAAAAGGAAGTAGAAGATAAGAACTCTACTGTTATTTCTACTGGAGCTGCATTACAGGGAGCAGAATATCAGAAAAACAGTTCAGAGGAAGCATTAAACAATGCGAAAACCAACAAGAAAGAAAATGATGAAAAGCTTACTACTTCACAAAATCAGGTTGATCAGACTCTTGCGAAAGAAGTAAAAGATAGAGCTCAGGTCGTTTTACAGCTACAGGAAACTTTATCATCACAGAAACAGCAAAAAGAAGCTTTAGATAAAGCTGTAGAAGAAAAGCAGAATCAATTAAAGGATGCGCAGGATAAATACAACAAAGCGCAAGCTAATTATAATGATTTAGCTGATAAGAATAAGGATGCTTTAGATAAGTTGAATCAAGCTGAAGAGGACAAGACTCAATATGAAAAAGACCTTGCCAGCTTAAATGATCAGTTGACTACTTTAAATAAAGATATTGAAACAGTTACTACAAAACTTAATGAAGAAAACAAGTCATTAGAAAACAATAAGACTACTCTTAGTCAGTTAAATACAGAAAAACAAACTCTAGAAACAGATCTAAAGGTTTCTACTGATAAGCTTAATTCTTTTAAAGAAGCACTTAATAAACAGCCAACAACTGAAGAAGTAACTCAGTTACAGAAAGACATTGATACTCTTGAAAAGGATATCGATACTAAGACAACTCAGTTATCCACTTTAGACCAGGAAATTAATAGCTTAACTACTTCAATTGAAGCACAGACTACAACTTTTAATGAGACAACAAAGAAAAAGGATGATCTAACTAAACAGTATGATGCTTTAACTACACAGGTTAATGAAGCAAAAACAAATCTAGTTACTGCAAAAACTAACTACGATGCAGCTAAAAAAGCAGTGGATGATCTTAAAAACAATGTTGATACACCAGAACTTGCAAAATTAAAGTCTGAACTCTATCAATTACAGAAGCAGCAGTCTGCCTTACAAGCACAAGTGGACGTTACTAGCAGCAAGTTAAAAGCAGCTGAAACTGAATTAGCCAATGCTTATACAAAATATGATAACAACGTTGTCAACTTCTATAAGGAAGTCTACAACAATACTGGTAATTTAGATGCTTATTATGCTTATACAGAATTAGAAAAGTATGATGGTATAAAAGTAGGATCAGCGACTATTTATGATAGCAAGAATTACGATAAGACAATGGCTTCATTATCTGATTTAAAGGAAGCACTTAATTATATTAAGATGTGTAACCAGATTAGAGCATATGAAGGTGTAGCACCACTTAAAGTCTCTTATTACCTTCTGGCTGTATCCGCAATCCAGAACGAATTTACATCTGTAAAATGGGGACATTCAGAAATATATCCATTCGCTGAAAATATATATGGAAGTTCAAGAGATTACAACTCTACAGACTTCTTAGATCAAAACGGCAATTTGGATGTAGCCTATTTAGATAAACTTGGAAGAAATCAAAACCTAGATGTATTCAATACACAAAGACAAAATCCATTTTATGGATGGTGGATTAAAGAAAAAGTAAAATACGAACAGACTAAAAATAAAGATGATGCTGGACATTATTTCAACATTATAGATGAAAATTATACTCTGACTGGATTTAGCCATAATAATCAACTACATAATAGTGGTTATTACACTTGGGGACAAGTATTTGCAGAAGGCCTCGTTGCAGATAAATTGGATGGTAGTGGTCAAGTAAGTATCACAGGTCAAAGTGTAGATGAATTTGAAAAGACATTAAATGCCTGGATTTTAAAGAAGGCTAATGGAGTTCAAATTGAACAGAATAAAGTTGATGCTGCAAAAGCTGAAGTTGAAAAGGCGATAAATGCACTCAATGATAACAAGCAGAAAATCAGCACAAAACAGACTGAAATCAATAATTATAAGGATAATGTAAAGGCACAATTTAAAGCTGCAGAAACATCTTATAACAACGCTAAGAACACATATGATAATCTAGTCAATCAGCAGTCTTCAGTAAAAGCTGAATTAGATAATACTTCTAGTACACTTAACGCACAAAAGGATGCTTTAACTAAACTAGAAGATCAGTTAAAAGCTAATAAAAAGGAGAAAGTTACTTTATCTAAGCAGATTACTGATGAAAAAGCATTATTAGCTCAAAAGAAAGAAGAACTTGCAAATGCCACTAAAGATAAGGCAGAATTAGAACAGGCTCTTAAAGATGCGAATGCTGATGTTGATCGTATCACTGCTTTAATTGATGAAAATGATAAGAAGATTAAAGCACTTGAGTCAGAAATTAACACTAACAAGCAGAATATCAATGCATATAATGCTGAGTTAAATACTTTGAACTCTAAAGTTACTAGTAAAGAAGCTGAAAAAGATGCATTATCTGCCAATATTGATATGTTAAATACTGCAATTAATGCATATAATAAACAGTTAGAAGAATGCAACAAAGCAAAAGATGCATTAGATGCTGCTAAAAACAATTTTGATAATGTTCAAGCTGAATATGAGCAGGCTGTTGAAGACCAAAAAGCTCAAGCTGATGTCGTAGCAAATACTACCAAGAAGCTAGATAATGCAAATGAAAGTCTTTCAAAAGCTCAAAGAGCTACTGCTGATTGGGAAGGTATTAAAGCAGGTGCCAGTGATCATTATGCACCTTATCATGATGAAGTATTAGATAACTTAATTGATACTGTATTAGTTTATGTAAGTGCGAAAGATGCTGCTGGTTCAATTGAAACTAAACTTGCTGATGCACAGAAGGACTATGATGAAAAGACAAAGAATTATGAAGATGCTTTAAGTGCCTATAATGCGGCTCTTAAGGAATACAATGGTGCAAAGGCTGATTTAGATGCATTTGATGCAAAATATGGTATTGTCACAAAAGATACAATTACTTTACCTAGTGAAATGACTTATACTGGAAAACAAATTAAACCAGAAGTTGTAGTCAAAGATAGTAAAAGTAATGTTGTTGAACCAAGTGAATATACAATCACTTATGGTGATAATACAGAAGTTGGGGAAGGTAGTGTTACTATTAAATTAAGTGACGAGCATTATGTTGGTACTATCACTAAAACATTTAAAATCGTCTCTCCATCTACTGATAAAGATGACAATACGACTCCACCTGCAGATAAGAAGGACGATGTCACAACTACTCCTTCTGATAAGAAAGATAACGTTACTGTCACTCCAACACAAAAGAATAATACGACAGTAAAATCTGACAAGACTTCTACTACTGTAAAAACAGGTGATTCATCACCAATCGTACAATTTAGTCTATTATCAATGCTTTCTATGTTCTTCTATACATTATTAAGAAGAAAAGAAAATAAAAATTAATATGAAAGGTACCCAGGTATGATAGCTTGGGTACCCTTTTTACTGATATAAAATAAAAACCTCGGATAAACCGAGGTAATTAACAGATGGCGTCCACGAGGGGATTCGAACCCATGACCGCACGCTTAGAAGGCGTGTGCTCTATCCAGCTGAGCTACGTAGACATTTGTCTTTCGACTGCTTATGTATAATACCATGACTTTTCACATAATGCAAGCACTTTTTTCATTAATATATGTGTTGACTTTATTAAATCACCTCACATATAATAATTATCAGTTCGATAACACTAACTATTATTAGGTGAGACTAATTAAGGAGATGACTATGAAAATTATTTGGATACTACTAGGATTTATATCTTTGATACTCGGTACTTTAGGAATTGTACTTCCTATTTTACCTACTGTTCCTTTTTATATGGCAACTGTATTCTGTTTTGCGAAAAGTTCAGATAAGCTTCACCACTGGTTTACGCACACAAACCTTTATAAAAAACACTTAGATAGTTTTGTACAAAACAGATCTATGACATTAATGACTAAATGTGAGATCATGGGTATGGTTACAGCTATTATGTTAATAGGGTTCATCTGTATGAAAAATGTACCTGTAGGAAGAATATGTATTGCGATTGTCTGGGTCTTTCATATTCTTTATTTCTTTTTCCAAGTCAAGACGATAAAGAAAGAAGAGACAATCAATGAATAAAGTAGAAAAAAAGAGAATTAAAGAACAGGAAACGATTGAAAAGATGATTCATATCTATTGTATAAAGAATCATCATACAAAAGAGTTATGTTCTGAATGTAAGGAATTAGTGAATTATGCAAAAGCACGTAGTCAAAGATGTCCTTTTATGGCAGAAAAGACATTCTGTGCACATTGCAAAGTGCATTGTTATAGGCCTGAAATGAGAGAAAAAATCAGAAAGGTCATGCGTTTTAGTGGCCCTAGAATGATCATCTATGCCCCTAAAACAGCTTTATGGCATATGCTATGTACTATAAAAGAAAGGATATTAAAATGATTAAAACAAGATTAATACAATTGTTATCACATTCTAAAAAATATATTGTTTATACAGTATTCTGGCAATGGATTTCATTACTCGCACAGATCACTGCTGTATTTACTATTGCAGACTTATTGGGTCATGTATTGAATAATACGCTTACTATAAGTCATCTTAAATCTACATTTTTATTATTACTAGGAGTCATAGTGATTCGCTATACATGTGAACGTATGAGTGCTCGTACATCATACCTAGCTAGTGTGGATGTAAAACGTATATTAAGAGAAAAGATTTATGATAAGATGCTTAAACTCGGAGCATCTTATAATGAATATGTATCTTCTTCTGAAGTGGTACAGATGTCTACAGAAGGAGTAGAACAATTAGAAACATATTTTAGCAAATATCTCCCTCAATTATTTTATAGCTTACTTGCACCAATCACATTATTCATTATATTAAGTCGGGTAAATCTAAAAGCAAGTATCATACTATTAATCTGTGTACCACTTATTCCTATATCTATAGTAGCTGTACAGAAGTTTGCGAAAAAACTATTAAGTAACTATTGGTCTACTTATACAGGACTAGGAGATTCATTCTTAGAAAACTTACAAGGATTAACAACTCTTAAAATATATCAGGCAGATAAGATGAAAGCAGAAGAAATGGATCAAGAATCCGAAAAATTCCGTAAGATTACTATGAAGGTTTTAACTATGCAACTCAATTCTATTAGTGTGATGGATATTGTCGCTTATGGTGGTGCTGCAGTAGGAATGATTATTGCTTTATTAGAATATCTTCATGGACATATTAATATGCAGGGTACTCTCTGTATCATTCTTCTAGCCAGTGAATTTTTCCTTCCCTTAAGACTACTTGGATCTTTTTTCCATATTGCAATGAATGGGATGGCAGCGAGTGATAAAATCTTTAGAATTCTTGATATTCCTGAAATAAGTTTTGGAAAAGAAGTATTGTCTGATCATAGTTTAGATATCTTATTGAAGGATGTTCATTTCTCTTATGAAGAGAATAGAGAAATATTAAAGGGTATTGATATGACATTACAAAAAGGATCCTTTATCTCATTAGTTGGAGAATCAGGATGTGGCAAGAGTACAATTGCTGGTATTCTTGCTGGAAAGTATAGAGGATATACGGGTGATATCACAATTGGTGGTACTCCCTTAAAGGATGTCAATGAAGAAGATTTAATGAATCATGTTGTATTGATTAGACATAACAGCTATCTATTTAAAGGAACTGTAGAAGAAAATCTTCATATGGCAGATCCTCATGCTACAAAAGAAGAAATGGAAGCAGTACTAGACAAAGTAAATCTTTTAGGTTTTCTTAACTCACAAGATGGTATAAAAACAAAACTATTAGAAAAAGCATCTAACTTATCGGGTGGTCAGTGTCAAAGATTAGCCCTTGCTCGTGCTTTACTTAAAAAGGATGTATCTGTCTATATCCTTGATGAAGCAGCTTCTAATATTGATATTGAAAGTGAAGAACTGATTATGAATGTCATTCATGAATTAGCCAAAACAAAAACTGTATTACTTATTTCTCATAGACTTGCCAATGTAGTAAAAAGTGATCATATCTACTTCTTACAAGATGGACAAATCAAAGAACATGGTTCACATACTGAATTAATGAATCAGAATGGTGCCTATAAACATTTATATGAAGCACAGATGGCTTTAGAAAACTATGGAAAGAAAGGAACTGTATAATGAATAAAACAAATCGTAGAAGTGCTATTCAAATTATGGGTCAGTTGATTGGTTTAGTTAAACCACTCCTTATTTTTATGATTGCTGCCATTCTGCTTGGTACTGTCGGCTATTTATGTGCGATCTTCCTGACTATCCTTGCAGGTCAAGTACTTGCTCATGGACTTATTCCACAATTATTTTTTCGCATAAGAAATCCACGTCTCGTCTTTATGCCTGTTAAAACAATCTTGACTATAATGATTGTGATTGCTTTATTACGTGGTATTTTGCATTACCTCGAACAATACTGCAATCATTATATTGCCTTTAGATTACTTGCCATTATTCGTCATAAGGTCTTTGAAGCATTGCAGAAGCTATGCCCTGCTAAACTAGAATCTCGTGATAAAGGAAATCTTATTTCTATTATTACTACAGATATAGAATTACTAGAAGTATTCTATGCACATACTATTTCTCCTATCTGTATCGCATTCCTCACTTCTTTATTTATGGTACTCTTTATTGGACATTATCATTATTTAGCTGGATTACTTGCACTTATTGCTTATATTATTGTTGGTGTGATTATACCAGTTATTAATGGCAAACTGGGAAGTGCTGAAGGGATGAGTTTTCGTAATAATTTTGGTGAATTAAACAGTTTTGTATTGGATTCCTTACGTGGATTAGATGAAACAATCCAATATAATCATGGTGAAGAAAGAAAACAGGAAATCATTGAACGTTCTAAGCAGCTTGCAAAACAGCAGGAATACTTAAGCTATAGAGAAGGGGCTCAGCGTTCTATCACAAATACAGTTATTCTCTTAGCTTCATTTGGTATGCTTTTCTTAACGCTATTCCTTTATCTTAATCATGAATTAGGTTTTGAAGGTATTATTACATCTACTTTATCTATGATGGGTTCATTTGGTCCCGTAGTCGCTTTATCAAGTCTTTCTAATAACCTCAATCAAACCTTAGCAAGTGGTGAACGTGTTCTTTCACTTCTTGAAGAAAAGCCTCTTGTAGAAAAAGTAGAAGGAGACAAAGAAAGCAATGATTCCTTTAAAGGAGCTGCACTTAATCATGTTACTTTCTCATATGATGATGAAACAATCCTAGATGATAATTCATTAAAACTAGAACCAGGTAAGATTACAGGAATACATGGTGTGAGTGGTTCTGGTAAATCTACAATACTAAAATTATTAATGCGTTTCTGGGACGTGAATCAAGGCTCTATTACTGTAGATGAAGAAAAAATCAAAGATATTCCTACAAAACATTTACGTAACATGGAAAGTTATGTCACACAGGAAACTCATCTCTTCCATGACTCTATCGCAAATAATATTGCGATTGCGAAGAAAGATGCTACACGTGAAGAAATCATGGAAGCTTGCAAAAAAGCTTCTATTCATGATTTTATCATGACTTTACCTAAAGGTTATGATACAGAAGTAGGGGAGTTAGGTGATACATTATCAGGTGGAGAGAAACAAAGAATAGGAATTGCGCGTGCATTCCTACATGATGCACCAATGATTCTTATGGATGAACCAACATCTAACTTAGATTCACTCAATGAAGGTATTATCTTGAAATCATTAAAAGAATCTTCAAAACAAAAAACAATTGTTCTTGTATCACATAGAGTATCTACAATGAATATTGCAGATACTGTTTATGAGATGAAGGATGGTAGAATTTCTTAATAAGAGGATGTTCACGCATACTTTTTTCATGCTAAGATAATAATGAGGTGAACAACTATGTTGTGTGATTATCATGTACATACTATCTATAGTGATGATTCTGTTTATGAAATGGAAGAAGTTGTAAAGGATGGTATAAAAAGAGGAATTAAAGAATTATGTTTTACTGATCATGTAGATTATGGCATTAAAAGAGATGTAGATGATCCTCTTGGTCCTGTATATCTCAATGGACAACCTATAACCAATGTTGATTATCCTAAGTATTATAAAGAATATCTGTATGTAAAAGAAAAGTATAAAGATCAAATTACACTTAAGCTAGGATTAGAATCTGGTATCCAGGTACATACAATTCCCCAATATGAAGCTTTATTTAAAGCTTATCCCTTTGATTTTATTATCCTTTCCATTCATCAGGTAGATGATTTAGAATTCTGGACCGGAGATTATCAAAAAGGGAGAACTGAAGAAGAATATTATACACGATACTACCAGGAATTATATGATGTAGTAAAGAACTATAAGAATTATAGTGTTCTAGGTCATATGGATCTCATGAAGCGTTATGATGATCATGATGGCTATGATAGCTTTAATAAGCATAAGGATATCATTACAAAGATTCTTCAAATCGTCATCAAAGATGGCAAGGGAATTGAAATCAATACATCATCAATATGCTATAAACTAGATGATTTAATGCCTTCTAAAGATATACTAAAACTTTATTTAGAACTTGGTGGTACTATTATCACAATAGGGAGTGATAGTCATCAAGAAGATCATTTAGGTGCCTATATAGAAGATACTAAAAAGCAGTTAAAAGCATTAGGCTTTACACAGTACTGTACATATAATAAAATGATTCCTGAGTTTCATAATTTATGATATTCAAATTATATTGAACAATGCACATTTTTTTCATATTTTTGTGTAAATAATGCGTATTTTTATGTAAAAAAGCACTTGCAATACATCTCTTGGCATGTTATTATACATGAGCAGTCAAGAGATATGTCTACGTAGCTCAGCTGGATAGAGCACACGCCTTCTAAGCGTGCGGTCATGGGTTCGAATCCCCTCGTGGACGCCATCTGTAAATCACCTCGGTTATTCCGAGGTTTTTTTATAGTTAAAAAAATATTTAAAACACCTATAAATAGGCATTATGAGCAAATACTTCAACGCATTTTATTTCTAAATCCTTTATAATCATAGATGTAGAAAGGTTTTGGTGATAAATATGAATAAAAATAATTACTCTTTATATCGTTTAATGAATATCTATATGAATGATTCTCTTGCAGGAATCCGTTTCTTCTATAATATCAAATGGCCTCAAGGCTTTGTTTGTGAAGAATGTGGTAGTTCTCATTATGTTTATGCTGAGGAAAATAGATGTTTCATCTGTGCTCATTGTGGACATAAAGAAGACTTACTTGCACATACTGTCTTTTCAGAATGTCTAGATAATCCGAATTCTCTTGTCTTAGGACTTTATCTATGTCTTACAAGCAAGCGTAGAGTGACTCAGAAAGAACTTGCACAGCTTGTAACTATTCCTACTAAGAGTGCTGCAATACTTATTAAGAATACAGAAATGATTGATGAATGTAATATCCAGGAGGATATTATTAAGAAGATGTTTGAAGTAACTGAAAATCCTTTATTAAAAAATGTATCTTATAGTAATAAGAATGACTCAAATCGTGCTATAATACCAACGAAAGCAGGGTGATTTATATGACAGAAACAACAGGTTCAATTATTAATATAGTGAATACTGGTCAGGTGATTACATTAACTGTAAAGTATATGGTTGATCATCATGTTTATTCATTTAAAGAAGAAGCTGTATTAAAGCCAGCAAGACAATTACTATTATTTAAATCTAAAAGAAAAGTACCTGTGTTAGGTACTTTAAGAGTAGGACAGGAAGTCACTGTCTATTATGATGAAAAGCATCCAAGTACTGCTTATCTTAAAGATAATGCGAGATAGAATGTTTATAAGTTTCTAGGAAGATGATAAAGGATAGAAAGCATAGCCATTCAAACAAGCCTGTAATATCTGCAAGAAAGTATAATACAGTCGTTAACATAAGACATAATGATATCAATAGCTGCAGGAGCTTATAGGCTAAGTAAGTATGAGTTTGATGTAAATCATAGAGAAACATTACAAGAGTAATGACTATGAATACAATTCCAATAAAACCTATATAAGTATGACATTCTGAAAAGAAGTCATGACTTGATCTTTTAAAAGGCATAAAAAGACTTATAAGAAGACATAGACCCGATATATGGACAAGTGCTTTACGTTTCGTGATTTGGTATAACTGATACCAGTAATAGATTAAAAACACAAAGAAAAAGCACTGCATTGGATAATGATATTGTGGCATGCTCATAACTCCAGATAAATTATTATGTATTAAACTGAGTCTGGATGCAAAATATGCCAGTATTATAAGAAAAATGATATGTACCATAAAAACCTCCTGCTTCATTATAACTGCTTCTATTTGAGAAGAGTAGAAAGATATGCTAAAATATATTAAATGTGATAGGTTGAACATATTGAAAGGAGTATTATGAAACACAATAATGTTAAAATCATGCCTCTAGGTGGACAAGCCGAAGTAGGCAAGAGTATGTACAGTATAGAAGTAAACGGAAAGATTTTCATCATTGATGCAGGTTACCGTTTTCCGGATTTAGATAAGCTTGGTGTTGATATCATCATTCCAAGTTTTGATTATTTAATTGAAAGAAAGAAGGATATTATCGCCATCATTATCACCCATGGACATAATGATGTTATGGCAGCATTACCTTATTTATTAAATGCTATTCAGGGTGTTCCTGTATATGCACCTAATTTAACTGCAGACCTCATTGAAATGATGATTGATCATTATCAAAGACATCAGAAAAAGAATCTTCATATGGAACTCATTCGTGTAAAACGTGATGAATCTATTAAGATTGCTGGTATCCCAGTAGAATTCTTCCCTGAAACACATTCTATTCCTGGAAGTGTTGGTGTAGCCATCTGGACACCTGATGGATATGTTGTATATGGTGGAGAATTCATTATTGACTTTGGTTCTCCTGAAGGATTTAGATGTAATATCCAGAAGATGATGGAGATTGGAAAGAAGGGCGTTCTTGCCTTAATGGTTGAATCATCAGGTGCAAGTAATCCTGGTTATACTTCACCAAATCATAAGCTTACAAATAAGATTGAATCTATGTTTGAAGATGCATCTGGTAGAATTATTATTTCTTCTTATGCCCAGAACGTCTTTAGAACAAAAGAAATCGTAGAACTTACTAAGAAATATCATCGTCAGATTGTCTTCTATGGTCGTGATAAGTATGATCAGACAAATAGTATTATTCGTTTAGAAAAGACAACACGTGAACCTGTTATTACTGTTCCAAGTAAATATCTAGGTAAGAAAGAAAATGTAGGTATTCCTGCAAAGGATTCTAACTATGTTATTCTTTTAAGTGGTGCACCTAATACAATCTATAATGATATTTGTGATATTTTAGATGGTGGAGATGAACTATTAAAAATCAGAGAAGGGGATACATTTATTGTTGCTTCTCCAGTACTTCCCGGTACTGAAAAAATTGCGAATAAAGCACAAAATGATTTATTTAGAACTCCTGCTGATGTTCACATTCTTAAAAATAAAGAATTACCATCAATGCATGCATCTATCGAAGATATCAAAGTATTTATTCAGTTATTTAATCCTAAGTACTATGTACCAATCAAAGGTGAATATCGTCGTTTTGTAGCTAATGCACATATTGCCAATGAAATGGGCATTGATAATGATCATATCGTAATATTAGATAATGGTGAGAAGTGTACTTTTGAAAATGGACAGTTAGATGAAAATCGTGAAGTCATTGAAATCGAAGATGTCATGATTGATGGTATTGGTGTAGGTGATGTTGGAGAAAAGGTTATTGATGACCGTATCCAGTTATCTAATGATGGAATTGTAGTCGTAGGTGTCACTATTGATTCACGTACGAAAGAAATCATTGCCCAGACAGACTGCCAGACACGTGGATTTGTTTATTTAAAAGATTCTGGTTATGTCATTAAAGAAATTATTAATATCTGTGAGGGTGTTGTTTCTAAATTAAAGGATGATCCTCAAATGGATGTTCAAGATATACGTAATGAGATGAAAGAATTATCTATGCGTTATATTATGAAAGAAACAGGTAAGAAACCTGTATTCATTGGTGTTGTAGTAGAAATATAAGCAGGATTTATTCCTGCTTTTTAAAACTATGAAAGGAAGTGAAAACATGGCTGAAAAGAAAACAAAGAAACCTAAAAAAGCACCTGTATCCAAACAGCCAAAAAAACAAGAAGAACCTAAATCTAACAAGATCAAAGTAAGACTAATTGCCTTATTCTTATTGTTTATATTCTTTATTAGTATATGTCAATTAGGAATAGTAGGCGGATTCTTCCATACACTCATGGTTTATATTTTTGGTAGTATGATGATTTATCCAATTCTTATTATACTCTCTATTATATCTGCTTATTTTGTTATAAAGGGAGAAGCACCTCAATGGAAAGGACCACAAGCTATAGGGCTTGTTATGATGATTATTGGTATCTTACTTATTTGTACATATGCAGGTAATATGCATTCTACAGGTAGTATGAATAACTATATAAAACATGATGGTGTAACAAGTGGTGGTTTAATAGGTTCATTATTATATGCACCACTAAGTGCTTTATTTTCTCCTATTGGAACGCTTATTTTTGGTATTATTTTACTGCTTGCTGGTCTTGTATTATTCTCTAGTAAGTATATTCATCAATATAGGATCAAGCAGAATGAAAAGGAAGCACAGGATGCAGTAGAAGTATTTGAAAACAAGAAAAAAACATCTAAAGTGAAAGATTTCTTTGCACCTAAACAAAAAGAAAAGGGATTCTTCCCTGATAAAGTTTTTGAAGAGAAAGAACCTTTAAAGGAACCTGATATAGATCTTACTTTTAATCAAAAGAGTATGCGTTTAGATATTGAAAAGAAGAAACCTAAAAAGATGGAATACAAGGATGGTGTTTATCAGCTTCCTTCATTTGATATATTAAATCCTATTCGTAATACAGGTAATTTATCAGAAGAAGCCAAACATGCTAAAAATACAGGAAAAATTCTTGAAAACATGTTTGAAGAATTTGGTGTCAATGCAAATGTAGTACATCTCTATATTGGACCTACAGTTACTAAATTTGAAATTAAGCTAGAAGCAGGTACACGAGTTAATCGTATCTTGCAGTTGCAGGATGATATTCAGCTTGCATTAGCTGCCAAAGAAATTAGAATTGAAGCACCTATTCCAGGTAAACCTTATGTTGGTATTGAAGTACCTAATAAGACAGCCGCTATGGTCCCATTTAATGAAGTTTATCAGCTTTCCATGCGTGATGATACATGGGATAACAAGTTAGCTGTTCCGCTAGGTAAAGATGTATCTGGTAATCTTATTGTCGCAGAACTCAATAAGATGCCTCATTTACTTATTGCAGGGGCGACTGGTTCAGGTAAATCAGTCTGTGTGAACTCTATTATTACTTCTATTCTTATGAAAGCAACACCAGATGAGGTAAGACTCATTCTTGTGGATCCTAAAAAGGTTGAATTATCTAATTATAATGGCGTACCTCATTTATTATCTCCTGTTGTCACTGATCCTAAAAAAGCAGCAGGTGTATTACAGCAGGTTGTTGCAGAAATGGAAAGACGTTATGAAGTTTTTGCAGAGAATGGACAGCGTAATATGGAATCCTTTAATATTTATGCAAGAACGTTCAATGAAAAGGCTAATGATGAAGATAAAAAAGAAATCATGCCTTATCATGTTGTGATCTTAGATGAAGTTGCTGATTTAATGATGGTCGCTTCTAAAACAGTAGAAGATTGTATTATGCGTATTTCACAAATGGCTCGTGCTGCAGGTATTCATCTTATTGTCGCAACACAACGACCATCTACTGATATTATTACAGGTGTTATCAAAGCTAATATTCCATCACGTATTGCCTTTGCAGTGTCTTCAAGTGTTGACTCACGTACAATATTAGATGCAACAGGGGCTGAAAAACTACTCGGAAAAGGGGATATGCTCTTTAGTCCAATGGGTTCTAGCTCACCAGTACGTGTACAGGGTGCATTTGTGGCAGATGAAGAAGTAAGTCGTGTTGTAGAATTTGTTTCTAAACAGATGGATGCAAATTATGATGATAATTATGTCAATGCGAAAGAAGTGTCCAATGGTGGCTCTTCAGTCAATGATTCTTTAGATGATACAGAAGAAGAATATGAAGAATGCCGTGAATTTGTCATTAAAGAACAACGTGCAAGTACTTCTTTATTACAAAGAAGATTCAGAATTGGCTACAATAAAGCAGCTCGTATCATGGATCAATTAGAACAAAATGGTGTTATTGGCCCACAGATAGGTTCTAAACCAAGGGAAGTTTACATTCGAGGTTATAGCGAAGAAGATATTTAAGGTATCTTCTCAGACTGTTGACAAACTAAATGTTAACAGTCTTTTCTTTTAAATTTGAAGAGTATATGATAATATAGTTACTGT
>NZ_JBEHVX010000008.1:0-46456 GCF_040227455.1 Catenibacterium sp. RTP21428st1_D7_RTP21428_210409
TAATCATTTTACTGTTTATATAGATAAAATTGAGGGTAGTGTATTTATGCTATGTGATATAGATTTTTGACACTACCCATCAAAGGGGGGGGAGTTTTATATGAAAGACAATAAAACATTAAAAATTGCAGTAACAGGATTGATGGCAGCTTTAGCTTATATCGCCTTCACATTCCTACAGATTAAGATTCCAACACCAGGAGGAACTACTTCATTCCATTTAGGAAATACATTCTGTGTATTGGCTGCTTTATTATTAGGTGGTGTTCCTGGAGGAATTGCGGGAGCAGTTGGTATGGGTATTGGCGATTTACTTGATCCTACTTATGTAGTAGTCGCACCAAAGACATTTATCTTAAAGTTTAGTATTGGAGTTATTACAGGTCTAGTTGCACATAGAGTATTCAAGATCCAAAAACTAGAAGGTAAGCAGTTAGTGATTGGTGTCGTTGCTTCTACATTTGCAGGTTTATTATTTAATGTGATTGCTGAACCACTATTCTCTTATTTCTATACTTCAGTATTACTTGGTGCACCTTCTCAAGCTGCTTTAGCACTTGCATCTTGGAATGCAGTGACTACTATTACTAATGCAGTAATTGCGATTGTGATTTCTTCAGCACTTTATTTAGCTTTAGCACCTACATTTAAAAAGAATGGTTTATTAGATAAATTACATACAGTTAAAAAAGACTAATGTAAAAGGACTCATATGAGTCCTTATTTTAGTTTAAGACCATCTTTAAAAGCACGGCCAACAACCTTTCCTAAACCTACATATTGATTATTAAAGGGATCAAAAGTAATAGGTTTTACTTTTGATACATCGACTCTTCCTGTTTCATCTAAGACACGTTCATCTACAGATACATTGACAATTTCACCCTTCATTATTTCTGTATCTAAATCATAGTCCTTGAGACGACATTCTAGACATATAAGTAATTCATTGATAATAGGTGCATGTACTTTACTAGATGGCGTATAAGTAAAACCTGCTTTTTCTAGCTTATTGGGTTCCTTATGCCCTGATACAACGCCTACATAATCACACGCTACTACATGATCCTCATCTGCAATACTGACAGTAAAAGCCTGTGTTTTTAAGATATTCTGGACTGTTTTATGTCCACTAGAAAGACTCAATGAAATTTCCATTGTATCGCTAATGCCACCCCATGCTGCGTTCATTAAATCAGGATGATCATCCTTATCAAAGCTCCCAATCATATAGACAGGCTGTGGATAAGTAAGTGCACGTGCACCAAAATCTTTTCTCATTTCTTTTGTCTCCTTTTTAATATTTTCATAGCAGTTTGATAAAGTGCATCATCAGAAAGATTATTGATTCTCTCCGCTTTTATATAAGTAGGATAATCATCGATATCAGGATCATCACCACATATATCAATACCGATTACTTCACAGTTTCTTAAGAAGTGCGCTAATACATCCTCTAACATCCCCAGTGACATATCTCCTTGATTCCAGTTCGTCATGGCATATCTTTCATCTAGAACATCCTTATCTATAGAGATATAGACTGGATACTTGGTTTCAAGAGGAATAGTAGCACCTTGTTCAAGTTCTTCTATACTGAAACTTAATACTTTATTCTGTTCCGCTGATTTTAAATCATGTTTACTTGGTCCTATTAAGTATAAACGATGAAGGAAAGGGTTTTGTAAAGCTTTTTTAGCCCAATTCCCACAGCTAAGCATATCTCCTACAATAGAAGATTGCATGTCTGTATGATGATCAATCAAAACAAGATCAAAAGGTTCATGGATAAAATCAGTCATCAATTTAGTGATGTAATGATAATCACCTGAATCAATAAAATGAATACCAGAAATACCATTCTTGCTTATCATCTCTTTTAATTGTTTTTCTGCCTGCTCGTCACAGAATAAGCGTGTTCCTTCAATGTCACTACAATCATAATAAGTTAACTGTGGATAATCCCCTTTATAGGAATGAGTAAAATCAAATACATAGTTACGCATCTTTATCACCTGTTGATAATTATAGTCTTTATTTAGCACTTGTCAAATTTGACTGCTAAAAAAGAGATAGCCACAGCTATCTCTTGAGTATTATAATTCTTCACCGTTTGTTTCAATAACGTGTTTATACCAGTAAAATGATTTCTTCTTACTTCTAGAAAAGTCCCCTTCATGGTTATTATTATAGTTAACATAGATGAAACCATAACGTTTATCATATTCACCAGTAGAAGCAGATACGATATCAAATGGAGACCACATAGTATAACCTAAAAGATCAACACCATCATAAGTGACTGCATCTCTCATTGCTTCAATATGTGCCTTTAAGTAATCAATACGATACTGGTCATCTACAGTACCATCTTCTTCTTTCTTATCATAAGCACCAAAACCGTTTTCTACAATCATCATTGGAAGTTCATAACGATCATAGAACCAGTTTAAGCACCAGCGTAATCCTAATGGGTCAATCTGCCATCCCCAGTCAGAAGCCTTTAAGTATTCATTTCTTACAAAGTCTTCACTACAGTAATCAAATGTCTTTTCATTACGTCCCTGATACTTAGTTGCAAATGACATGTAATAAGAGAATCCAATGTAATCTACTTTACCTTCACTTAAGATTTTCTTATCCTCTTCAGTAATGAAATCATATCCTTTTCTTTCAAACTTCTTTAAGATATAGTTTGGATAATGTCCTCTTGCATGTACATCAGTATACCAATATTTCTGATGCATAGCACCTAAGGCATTCATCATATCTTCTGGTTTTGGAGAAGCTGGATAAACACCATTCATACCAATCATACAGCCAACCTTTAAGTCAGGATTGATTTCATGAGCTGCCTTAACTGCAAGTGCTGAAGCGACTAATTCATGATGTGCTGATAAATACATTAAATACTCAGCATCATCACCTTCTTTTAATAATACAGCACCTTCCTGGATTAAGTTATGCTGAGTCGGATCAGCCTGGTTATTGATTTCATTGAATGTCATCCAGTATTTTACTTTATGCTGATATCTTTCAAAACATACCTTTGCGAACTTCACAAACATATCAATGGCTTTACGATTTCTAAATCCTCCATATTCTTTTGCGAGTGCCCAAGGTAATTCAAAATGTGATAATGTAATGACTGGTTCAATACCATATTTTAATAATTCATCAAATACATCATCATAGAACTTTAAACCTTCCTCATTAGGTGTTTCTTCATCTCCTCTTGGGAAGATTCTTGTCCAGGCAATAGAAGTTCTAAATGCCTTGAATCCCATTTCAGCAAGTAATGCGATATCTTCCTTATAATGATGATAGAAGTCTACACCTACATGGTTTGGATAATCTTCTCCAGGAAGAACACCATCTGTTAAACGTCTAGGTGCTCCTGTTACGTTATCTCCCGCTGTTTCTACATCTGTACAGCTGATTCCTTTTCCGCCTTCCTGCCAGGCACCTTCACACTGATGAGCAGCTACTGCGCCACCCCATAAAAAGTCGTCTCTAAACATTGTCTTATCTCCTTTTCTCTTTCTAATAATTATAAATAGAAATGAAAGTAATTTCTATAATTTTCAGAAATAGAGATCAAACTTTCGTAAAAATGTTTCATCTTTACATTATCAGTTCATCAATCCAATAAATAAGTGATATTTTGTTGACAGGATAGTCACAAGATAACACGAAATACTTCTAACAAAAAAATCTATAAACCTATTAACAAGATTTATAGAGCTAATGATATCACTAATACAGTTGGCGACTTCGTCAATACATAAATACGACAAAAAAAAGAAAGTATGAGCATTTATTTATTACTTTCATCTTCCATAATATAAAACAATTTATCGTCTAATTCTTCAGTTGCATATCCTAACTCATTTGGTTCACCATTCTCATAAAATCCATATTCGAGATTCTTATCTAATACATAATTACGTATCTGGTTAAGTTCTGCCTCTTCCAACTCTCTATTTGCGTTAATATATATTCAATCACTTTCTCTTTAGAATATCCATCTTCCGGATTCAAATCTTTCATCAACAATAGTTTATTCAATAATTTGAGATCATCTTCTGGTAATTTATACATTGTTTTCCTCCATATACCAACTTTTCTCTTTATTATTTTATCATAGTTTATAATTTTGAGGATGTTTTCGTTATTACACTATTCGTTTAAAATTTCACAATAATTTTGTAACATTTTTCAATGAAAGCGTTGCATTTTATTTATATAAGATGTAATATACCACTATCAACCAAATAAAAAAAGGGGAGCTGCCGCGACGGCTGAGAAGAAATACGATCGGATTTCGACCCATAAAACCTGATACGGATAATGCCGGCGTAGGAATTTTGTTTTTTTAGGTATACATGCTCAGGTATACCTTTTTTTATTATTTAAAAGGAGAAATTGTATGAGTTACACAACACAAATGGATGCAGCAAGACAGGGTATTATTACACCTGAAATGGAAATTGTAGCTGCAAAAGAATCTATGGATGTAGAAGTGTTACGTGAACATATTGCGAAAGGACATGCTATTATTCCATGTAATAAGAATCATACTTCTATTGATCCGAGTGGTATTGGTTCAATGTTGAAGACTAAGATCAATGTGAACCTAGGTATTTCTAGAGACTGTAAAGACATGGATGTAGAAATTGAAAAAGTGAATAATGCAGTAAAGATGGGTGCTGAATCCATCATGGACTTAAGCTCTTATGGTGATACACGTACTTTTAGAAAGAGATTAACTAAAGAATGTCCTGCTATTATTGGTACAGTCCCTATTTATGATGCTGTTGTTTATTATCATAAAGCTTTAAAAGATATTACCGCAAAAGAATGGTTAGATATTGTAAGAATGCATGCAGAAGATGGTGTGGATTTCATGACTATTCATTGTGGAATCAATAGAGCTATGTATGAACGTTTTAAGAATAATAAGCGTTTAATGAATATTGTTTCTCGTGGTGGCTCTATTATGTTTGCCTGGATGGCTATGACTGGAGAAGAAAATCCATTTTATGAACATTATGATGAAGTATTAGATATCTGCCGTGAATATGATATTACTATGAGCTTAGGTGATGCATGTCGTGCTGGATGTTTGGCTGATGCAACTGATGTGGCTCAGATTGGTGAGTTAGTGACTTTAGGAGAATTAACACAGCGTGCATGGGATAAAGATGTACAGGTGATGATTGAAGGTCCTGGTCATATGCCTTTAAATCAGATTGCCGCTAATATGGAAATACAGAAGACAATCTGTAAAGGTGCACCTTTCTACGTATTAGGCCCTTTAGTTACTGATATTGCCCCTGGTTATGATCATATTACTGCTGCCATCGGTGGTGCTATTGCAGCCACTTATGGTGCATCATTCTTATGTTATGTGACTCCTGCAGAACATCTTCGTCTGCCTAATCTAGATGATGTTAAAGAAGGTATTATTGCATCTAAGATTGCAGCACATGCAGCAGATATAGCGAAGGGTATTCCTGGTGCCATGGAATTAGATAATAAAATGGCATGTGCAAGAAAGAAGCTGGACTGGGAAGAAACATTCAAGTATTCTATTGATCCAGAAAAAGCAAGACGTTATCGTGCTGAAGCAGCACCTGAAAAAGAAGATACATGTTCTATGTGTGGTAACTTCTGTGCCGTTAAGAATATGAACCGTATTCTTGATGGTGAGATTGTAAATATCTTTGATGAATAAGAAAAAAGGCGTAACTCGTATATATGAGTTACGTCTTTTTGTATTAGTCTAAATCAGCACCATTAGATTCGCAGACTTTCTTATACCAGAAGAATGAATCTTTCTTGCTTCTAGAGAAGTCCCCAGTTCCATCATCATGTCTATCTACATAGATGAAACCATAACGTTTCGCATACTGTCCAGTACCTGCAGATACTAAGTCGATTGGTCCCCAAGTTGTATAACCGATTAGTGGTACACCATCTTCGATAGCTTCATCCATTGCTTTAATATGATCTCTGAAGTAATCAATTCTATAAGTATCGTGTACAGAACCATCTTCTTCTACCTTATCGAATGCTCCAAAACCATTTTCTACAACCATTAATGGTGTATGAGGATAACGGTCATGTAGGATATTTAATGTATATCTTAATCCATCCGGGTCAATCTGCCATCCCCAGTCAGAAGCCTTTAAGTAAGGGTTCTTAGCACCTGTTGCAAGGTTACCATTTGTCTTTTCAGCATTTTCATCAACTGTTACACAGTTAGACATATAGTAAGAGAATGTATAGAAGTCAATAACACCTTCTTTAATGATCCTCTTATCTTCTTCAGTAATAAATGAAGTATCAATGCCATGATCCTTGAAATATCTGAACATATATGTTGGATATTCACCACGAACCTGTACATCACCACAGAAGTTATTCTTAAAGTTATCTTCATTAAATGCTGCAAGAATATCTTTTGGATTTGGTGTTAATGGATATAAAGTTGTATGAGCAATCATGTTACCAATCATGAAATCAGGATTGATCTTATGACCTTCTGTTACAACTAATGCACTTGCAACAAACTGATTATGTAATGCTTCAAATGTTTTCTGAGGGTTAGATTTTAATTTGTTTAGTGGAATACGTTCATCAGAGTTTACATCTTCTGGATCCATGATACCTAAACCATAAAGGTCACCTAATCCACCTTCACCCATACATGCGATATTGATTTCGTTGAATGTTAACCAGTATTTAACCTTATCCTTATAACGCTTCATACAAGTAGTTGCATACTTAACAAACATATCAATCACTCTTCTATCAGAGAAACCATTGTATTTAGTTACAATGTTCCAAGGAATTTCATAATGACATAAAGTAACTAAAGGTTCAATATTGTGTTTCTTACATTCGTCAAATACCTTGTCATAGAAAGCTAAACCTTCTTCATTAGGTGTTTCATCATCACCATTAGGGAAAATTCTACCCCAGTTAATTGATAATCTGAATACATTCCATCCCATTTCTGCAAATAAAGCAATATCTTCAGCATAATGATGATAGAAATCAATTGCTTCATGGCTTGGATAGAACGCAGTCTTATCAGTCTTTGGTAAGAATGTTCTTGGAGTATTTACATCTCCACCAAGTAACATATCTGGTACTGATAAACCTTTACCATCTTCTAAATAAGCACCTTCACACTGATTGGCAGCAACTGCGCCACCCCATAAAAATCCTTTTGGAAAACCCATTTCCTTTACCTCCGTTCATCTTTTCTGTATGTATTATATACATAATAAAAATCATTATAATTAATTTTCATCAAATGAAATAATTTTTTCACAATGTGAAACAAAAAAGCGCTTAATACCTAATAATATAAACAGTTACTGGAATGATGTTACTGATTTGTTACTAGTTGAGCACCTACATAGTGGCGCATCATATATTTATAACGCTCATTCTAACACTTATTTAACGCTCACTTATGATTCTAATTTTATGGCTTAATAAGCCATTTTTTTATTTTTGATAAGTTCTAACACTCAAAATGAGCGTTAGAAACAACAAAATTAAAACGCAAAAACTATCATTGTTTACTGATATTTTTTATATTATATTTTCATAAAAATATCAATATATATTGACATATGTATAATTTTATGATATACTATAATCAAGAAAGGAGGTAAGGAAAGTGGAAAAGAAGTTAAAAAAAATGCTTCGAATACTGGACCTATTCGAAGCGCTAGTGATTAAAATCATTTCCTTGATTGGTTGGATTTTGATTCTAATCAATTTATTCAACTAAGTAGGTTGAGAGGCTTGTCCTCTCTTCCTATCACTATTATAAAACCACTTTTCAAAGAAAACAATGAAAAAAATAATTTTAAAAGCTATCGAATTGATTGGACTTATTGCAGTATTAGTATTCTTGATTTCAAAATTATTCTAAGGGAGGTATAATCGTGTCAACTGAAGCGCAGAAGAAAGCTAGCGCAAACTATGCTAAGAAGATGACGAAATGTGTCAATCTTGCATTCAATAAAAAAACAGATGCAGACATTCTAGAAAAACTTGATCATGTCGAATCTAAAATGGGTTACATTAAAAAACTTATAAGAGATGATATTGAGAAAGCAAAAAAGGACCAGAGCAATTAAGCCCTGGTCTTTTCTTATGCTTTAAATTGTTGTGTAGTCGAGATTTAGTCGAAATTAAGTCGAAATTTACCTGGTTACATCTTAGTCCCTTTAAGAAGCCAGCTCCAAGTATTCTTCCCAACAATTCCGTCTTGTGTTAATCTTCTATTCTTCTGGAATACTTTAACGGATCTTTCTGTGCCAGCGCCAAAAATTCCATCTGTTGATAATTTAAAACCAACACTGTTCAATCTTTCTTGAATTAACTTTGTAATATTGCCCCTTGCTCCTCTTTTAACAGTGACGCATGCAGCTAAAGTCTTTGGCCCTCTTAAGCCATCAACCGCTAAACCTTTGTGATACTGCGCATTTAGTTCACTTTGTAATCTAGCAACCCAACCATCATAGCCGTTTTTATGCGTTGTGTGGCTCATTTCTGTATGAACAGGTGTATTTGTATTAGTCTCTGGAATTTCCACTGTAGCACCGTTTAAACGTGATTTAAAGGCATTCCACGTTTTATCGTCTAACAGGTTATTGCAGTTAGGGCAAGCCTTACCGTTAACGTCATAATGTCGGATAACTCGACTTAGTGGAATATTGTATTTCCTCATAAGGATTTTACCAAGTTCAATCGCGTTTGCCATTGTAGCTTCTTGAATTGATACAGTGCCGTCTTTTGTTGTGTCACACATCTCGATACTAATAGAGTTAGAGTTAGTACATACTTTATATAAAGGATGATGGCTTGACTGACATTTTCCGCCAACAGAATATGCAATGTAATTGTCAGGCACTGACTGCGTTACGGAATCATCATCTACAAAGTAATGTGCAGATGCTTTGACGATATGATTATGAAAATGCTTTCCGTTGTTTTCGTCAGTGTCTCCGTCATTTCCTGTGTAATGATAAACTAAGTACTTAATAGTATTTAATGCTCTAACACCACCGTAGTTCTGCTTGTTTGCAATATTAGTCTTAAAAATATAACTCATGTTTATTCCTTCTTTCTTTTAAATAAAAATGAGAGGCGCGCAGGTCCTCTCACAACAATATTTATAATTTAATGCACACATTCTTTTCTTTCTTGTATGCGTCTAGATACATTTCCTGTTTATCGCCGTTATATGTGCATTCAAAATACATCCCATCTGAAAGCGTAGTTGATAGTAAAGCCTTGTTATTTTGAAGTGTCTTACACACCCACACAACATAGATATCGAAATCCTGTGGATCTTCTAGATGTTCGTTTGTATATCTTCTTACTTCTTCGGTTGCAATCTTTAGAAATTCGTCATTACCCATTGTTATTCTCCTTTGTTAATGGCGTTTTCTGCTACTTCTAAGCCTTTAGTTAAAACAGATGGTACGTTGTCTCCGGCTTCCACGAAGTTTTCTAAGATGCTTCTTAATTCATTGATAATGAGAGATGCTAATGTAAACCATCCAACATAAGTAGTAATTGTTAGATCAACATTGATAGTCTGACCGATCTCGATGAAAATTGCTGATGCAAGGAATGCTACTAGCACCATGAGCCAATATCCTAGTTTCTTCCATACACCACGCACTCCTTTTGCTGAATTTTCTTTGCCTGTCAATCTAGACTTTCTAATTCCTGTGATGTAGTCAATGATGTTTAATGTCAAAAAGCCTACGAATAAAAACCAATGTGTGCCTAATGCAGCAGTCAATACCGCTACAACAGTGCCTCCGATTGCGTTAATAGTATCCATATACTTCAATGATGTGTCGTATAATTTCATTTTATTACCTCTTTATTTACATATTTTCTGCAATGATCCATGCATCTAGCTGTATCTGAGTGATGTTCGAATAACTCTGATAATTGTTGTGCGCAGAGTTACACTGCTTGATCTGCATATATAGCTCATTGCTGTTGTTTACATTGAATTTGACAGGAACGTCGAAGAATCCACCGTTAGCCTGTATGATTGCATTGGCATCCGTATACCCCATGTTAGGTGCCCTCCAAGGGAAAGCATTAGTACGAACAGGAGTGTATAATTTAAACCCACTAGCTCCGTTAGAATTAAGATGCTTGACCGATGAATCAAATATAATACGATATATGTTTATGTCACCTAAACACTGTCCGTACATAGTTCCTGTAAATGTGCCACCATTTAAGCTAACACTTAATTGTCTTTTGTCTATCGCACTACTGCCTGTGCCTAGAATATATCCTTTTAGATATTCCGCAATGCACTCTAATCCCCACTCGTTTGGATGAATCCCATCTGAACTCATCATGTTTTCGAATGATAAGATATTCTCGGCTCCTGGTACTACCACAAAAGGTTGGTTTTTATAGCACGCTTTTGCGGTGTATGCAGGCATCAATTTATATCTTAATGCAAATTGGTTATTTCTGTTTTTAAATGCAACACCAAAAGGTGCGAAGTGAACGATTGCATTTGGATAAGTACTCTGTACATAAGATATCAATGTATCGATATTAGATTTGACAGTACTTGCTTGATCACCATATGCCAATTCATTGTATCCTCCACCAATCAGCACATCTGTTACCATCTTTTTATTGCTCACCTGAACACCTTTAAGAAGAGTCAGATAGTTATTGGATGGATTAGAAAAGGATGCACCACCTTTATGATTGATATAGATGTTGTCTGCAGAGAAGTGGCAATTCACTAACTTATTCTTAAGTCTGTCGCACCACCCCGTATAACTTCCGTCAGGTGTATATCCGTCTCCGTAGCTATCACCAATAAAAATCAGTCTTCTTTTGCTTCTGTCTTCTAGATTCATCTTAGTTCCTACCACCCTTTTCCCATCTCCCGAATAGGCAATCAGCCCTTCTTCAATGTTATCATCAGTTACTGTACTGTCTGATATATCAATCAAGGTTTTACCGTCATATATGACTTTATTAATGCTCATATAACCACTCCTATGCGATTGTTACTGTAGTTCCGCCGGCAGAGTTCTCACTTTCTGCGTATGGAATCGGATTAACAGTAACCTGCGACAAATAGTTATATCCTGAATCAGGCATGATTGTCTGTGTAGCGGTGCTTGGTGTCACTGTCTTCTGCTGAGGTTTCGCACCTTCAGTGCCTGACATGGTACCTCTGACACCTAAAATAGTAATTCCATCACGAATATTCTTAGGAATAAGTTTAGCCTGTTCAGCAGTTGCAATCTGAACATTACCTGAGCCATCGTGAAAACCCTGTGGAATCGTGTATACCTGTTCCTTGGTTGCGATACTTCCTTCAACAGAACCATTGTTCTTCATAGTACCTGTTAATTTAGCGCCTCTAGCGTATGCAGTCTTTCCAGTAAGGATCTCAGCAACTGCAACAGTCGCATCACTTGAATCCACATCGAATGAACAAGTACCTGTGACTGTGGCACCTGTCTTATCATGAAATGTCATGTCTTTTAATACTTTATCTGCTGTCGCAGTATCACCTGTCAAGTCGATTAATGTTTTGCCTCCATAAACAACCTTATTTATATATTTATTTTCTGCCATGTTTATAATTCCTTTCCTATGTATACTGTATTTCCCCCTTCTTCGTTGCTAGTTTCAAAGAAAGGGATTTTTTTAACTATTAAATCTTTATTGAGAAATTTATTTTTTGTCTTAATCTGCTGTTCGATATCTTTAGGCGTCACTGTGTAATCACCAGTGTAGATATCAGCATTATTCATGCCCTGATAATTTTTTATATCAAGTCTGAACTCTTCAGAACATATCTTCATATCAGTATGAAAAGACATGTCTTTTGACTTGAACTCTAGTTTAAGTCGCACATCAGATCACTCCATCTTTTAATATTCTTTCAACATATGTAGTGATGATATTAGATGCAATCGCTTCTCCACCAACAGTAATCGCACGCAGCTGAATCTCAGCCCGATGTTTTTCTTTAAGTTTCAGAGTATCTTCCTGTGACAGATGCACTTCTATCGTGTCACCGCTTAGATGACTGCATTCTATCTGTTTATCAAAAACAATTATATTGTCTTGCATGATAGTGAAATAGGCATACTGGAGAGTATTCACTTCAAACGGAAGTGTACATATTAATGTGGCTGTAGTACCTCTAATCATAAATGTACCTCCTATGCATATGAATAAATAAACGTTCCACAAATATACCCTTGGCTAACTGTTCCATGCATTGCTGTTAATGTCCAATGATTCTTCGTCATATCATTTGTTGATGGATAAAATCTTAACGTTAAGTCAGAACTCTGTGTCTGTACAGGAATGAATACGTTTTTGCCTGGAGATTTGCTAAGTGGGAAACCTTCCCACATGTAGCCCATCGTATTATTTACGATAGGCGCTGTTATATTTCCATCCCAGTTCAATTCGACAAGCTTTAACCCTTCATTGTATCTATATCTTAGTTCAACTTTACAAGCGTTTCTTCCACATGACACCCAATTACTCCATACATTTTTGGAAACAGTTTCTGTCAATTCCCTAATACTCATATATTCCTGACATTTGCGCTCCACAGATGTGATATTTAAGCCGTTTAAATGGACAGCGTATAAAACAAGATCTCTTGTACCTGTGCCGCTATAAATATCGGTCTGATTGTATGATGGTTCTGCTCCACCTGCTGGGCCTTTAATCACTGTAAGTGTATGTGTCTCTTTTGTCCCTGTTGTAGTAAATCTAGCAACAATGAGGTCTGTTCTTTTAACGCCACTTGAACCATTTTCGATTCTGACTGTTTCACTTCCAACGATTCGCATAAATCTTCCGTAATTGCACAGGATCCCGTCATTTATCTTGATTTCATTATTAGAAACAATCTCTGCCGTCATTCTACTTCCTGCATGTAGAATACCCTGATAATCATATAACGCTAAATACATATATCCATGTAAATCGGCGCTGACTTCTGCATCTGTTATATTAATATTCTTGATCACTTTGCATCACCTACCTTATAAGAAATTGAAATATCACCATCACTAATCTTGATAATTTTTTGAGTTATAGGCTCTTTAAATGAGATGCCTGTAATATTTTCCTTTGCTCCAACAATGTCAAAAAGTTCTGCATTATCAGCATCAAAAGAGATTTCCAGCGTATCGCTCTCATTCGCTTCTGCTACTTTCTCAATTGCATTCTTGGTTAATTCATCACGACTTTCAACATTCACATCCTCGTGTTTATATGTCTTTCTGTCTAATCCTGTATATACCTGATTGGATTCGGTCCATGAGCCGTCAGACTGAAGATATAGATTAATTCTTAATCTATCTAATAACTCACCTTTTCCCAGACACAAAATGTGATTGTATGGCTTTGATTCAGTCTTGACTGTCATATCTATCTGATAGTCATTGTCATACTGTAAGGTGTCGCTCAAATCGTTGATTTTTTCGGCATATAGATGGATTTTCCCATCAACACGATGCCTAATGCACAATCTCGCATTACTAGCGCCTAGCGCTTTCTCTAAGGCTTGTAAAAGATTTATATCTCTTACATCATATTTAACGTTGATATTACTAGCGCCTATGTTATCGACTACAAAGAGATTGCTGAACCTACCATCAATCAACACATTGATGCATGTGTTAGCTTCACCATTTAAAGTTAAATATGCACTTCCTGCTGGTGGTTGTACATATTCCTTTTCTAGCAGTCCTCGAAATGTAGGACCTATCAAAGTGATAGTGTTATCTGACGTATTAATCTTCAATCTCTGGATTACTCCACCAATTTCAGTGTTCTCCTTATAGAAAAGAGACCCCACAGTAAACAAAGGGTCTCTATCTTCCAAGGATAATGTCAATTCAAAATCGTTCTTACTTACATCATACTTTCCTATCTCAATGTCAGCATCGAAATGAGTGAGGTATCCTAATTCGTTGTAGTTACTATCTGTATAGATATATTCTAATCCCATCTAGGCTCACCTCTTCTTTCAATCAAGACTATGTCAACCTTCTCAACACCTACAGTTGTAATGTCAAATGAGCCTTGAGGTATCTTCTTAAAAGCATCATATGACTTGTTACGGCTGTTGAATATATTGGACTGCACACCATTAGAAGAATGCTTTGTAATAGTCTTCTTGAATGTGTCAATCTCTGCATATTCTTCAGCATTTAAAGTCACATATAATTGATAAGTGTTATCACTGATATTAATAATAGGGTTCGTACATCTTCCATAGATTCGCATAATCATGTCCTTATCAGTAAATGATTCATTTACAACATTTACTGTTTTTGGGAGTGAATACGTAAAAGGATATGTGAAAGGATATTTTGTGACTGTTCTCGAACTGCTGGAAGTGAAGTCAGCTGTATATGTTGTCTCCTTAATCCAATAAGAGTCATCTGTAGTGATTTCAACGCTTAAATATAAGAGTCTCTTATCAATTAGATATTTGCTTTTAGTGGATTTGATTGCATAGCAATAATATTTATAACCATTTATTTCAAAATATCCTTTCTCTTTTTTGAGGATGTCTATTTCAAAATGCTCATAAAATTGGTTTTTAATCTCATTGGCTTTCTGCTGATCAACAAGAAAAACAAAGGGAATTGTCTTAGTGACAACCCCTTTATAAAATCCTGTAATCCTATTGTTATTCGTTTTAACGCTCCACTCAAAATCACGTAAATCACTATAATTCGCAAAGATACCAAGAGAAGTAAAGTCTAGTGTTTCATTGTTTGAATTTGTATGTTTAATTTTATCCAGCATATTTTCTCACAATCCTTCCCACTTCTCGACCATCTAACATAACAGCAAAAGAACCATCATTTAGTGCTTTTACAATAATATCGTGTAGTCTATCTTCATCGCTTAATAAAGCAATAATTCTATGTAATGCGTCTAGGATTTCATCAGCCCTATTGTTAGATGCCTGATTAATCATCTTCATCAATGTATCTCTACCAGCCACAACCTCAGCGCCTGCTTCACCAGCGCCAAGCATCTGACCGTTAGACATTCCGAAAATTGTTGGGGCGTCCAAAATCATTGGATTGTCCATCGCCTGTGCATACCATTTAATACCCAACGATGGGATTTTGCCTTTTAATAGGTCACCCACATTCCAGCCGTTAGGTTTGATATTAAAATGAGGTAGCGGAATATGCGGCCATGAGATCCTAAAATTAAAGAACCCTTTAATTTTATTGATGATGGCTTTTACAAAATTAGCTGCGGTACTCATTGGTGACATGATAGCGTTCTTTATGCCGTTCCAAACACTTGAGGCATGCGACTTAATGAAGTTAAAGCCTACTCTAACGCCATTCTGCAACTCTCCTATAATCGCTAAAACTTTTGTCTTAGCACCGAAAATAGGACTTTCAATAACTTTCTTGATGTTATTGAAGATATTTGAAACACTGTTCTTTAAACTTTCAAAAAGGTTTTTCGCTGTACTAGTAAGAGATCCTCCCATACTAGTAATACCGTTCTTGATTCCATTAATAAGCCCTTTGCCTAAATTCCACCAATTGATAGCGTTCCACACTGCGAAAATCGCATAAATAATTTTAGGAATATTTGCAATCAATGAAGGAATAGACATTACAAGACCTTTAATGATTTCAGCAATGATTTTAACTCCCCATGCAAAAATAGTCTGTGCACTGTTAGAGAATGCATCTGCTAGATTTGCTATGATAGTAGGCACTTTAGATATTAAAGTAGGGAGTGCTGACATTAATCCTTGTACTAGATAAAAGATTAATTTCATTCCCATGCCCACAAGCACTGGAAGATAAGTCAATACTGCTTGAGAGAATTGGAGTAACATGTCCAATCCTTTAGATATTAAAGTAGGCATATTGCTAGAGATTGACTGACCTATTTTATCAATCATACCAGAACCAATCAGACTAGATAATTGACTGAAAATAGGAGATATAATACCAGGCAATGCGCCAATTAATCCAGCCACTAAATTAATAGCTGCAAGGATTAAAGAAGGCGCTAAATCAATGATCATATTCATTAGTTGCGGTGTAATCTGTATCAATGCATTAGGAAGTGCATCAAATACTTCCTTGATTTTTGGAGTCACATTTTTGGCAAGAATTCCCAAACTCTTAGCAAATTCACTAATAAGCGGTCCAACTGCCTGTTTAGGGTCTGCTAGACCTGTTAAAAGGTTATCCCATGACGCTTTAGTCATCTTCATAGCGCCGTCGATAGTTTTCATCGCTTCTTCGCCAGTAGTACCAGTTATTCCGAGTTTGCCTTGAATAGCGTTAATTGCTTTGTATACATCACTTAAATTATTAATATCATAATGTATACCTGTCAGTTTTTCAGCGTCTTGTAAAAGTCGCTCCATTTCTGACTTAGTACCACCGTATCCCAATTTTAAATTCCTTTGTATTCATGTAAGGTCGTTAATCTTACATCGTTCTCTTATGAACTGCTTTATATCACTATAAAGAGTAGACTATCTCTTGAACGATATAATCGTTCCCTCGCACTTCCAATCACTTGATTGTACTCTACTCACTTTCATAACATTTATTATGTGCTTTCGATAGTCGTTACACCTTACTATTTCTAGTCTTGGCACGGTATTGTCTTTTCTAAGAGTTCCACCGTTTTCACGAGGTTTTAGTTGAACTATTTTGTTAATCCAACATTGTGTAGTTCTGCTTTGAGAACCCCTGATAAGCGTTTTGGATATCTTCCATGTTTGTACCCATCTTATTCGCATTATCAGCCATATCAATAACAGCCATATTAGCAACCTTAGCCGCTTCTGTCTCATTGGCTGTTGATTGCTTTAATGCTGCAGCGAAAGAAGTAATAGTGTTCATATAATCGCTTGCACTCATTCCAGCCGTCTTATATGCAACTTTCGCATTATTCATGACCTCTGTCTGTGCCTGTATTAACTGATCATATTTTCCTCTTGCTTGTTCAACTGTCTGCCCGATACTCTGCGCATACTTTTTTAGGCTCAGACCTTGAGCACCGAATAAGGTTTCGACACCACCGACTAACTGCTCATATTCAGCATAATGCTGTATGACAAACTTCGTAATAGTGCCTATAGCCGTTGCAGCTGCAGTTGCTCCAATTATTGCAGCCTTGCCGACTTTAGAAGCAATCTCACCTGTCTTGTTTACAGCTTTTTCAATCTTGCTAGATTCTTCTTTTGCTGTATTAGCAGTGTCTTTTATACCTTTTTTTGTTTCTTCAACTCCTTTTAATCCGATAGATCCAAAGAGTTTAAATAATTCTAACATTTATTTCCCCCTCTCTTTTTCTTAAAGATTAGGATTGAAACTGTTAAGAATTTCATAGGAGTCATTTATAGTTGTTTCCATCTCTTCATCTGTCATTGTTTCAGATGTTTCAATTCCTGTGTTTTTCTTCCATTTAGTCATCATTTCATTCTTAAAGTCAGCGTATGACTTATCATATACTTTTGATTTCCAGATGTCGTATAACTTCTCGTCTGACACATTGTCAGCAAGTTCAGAAATGAACTCTGAAAAATTAGAAAAAGAGATCATGTTATCAATCAGTTCCATGGGGTTGGAATACCTCTTGTAAACCAAATCCATGAAGCCGACTTCTCCTATTTCAGCAATCCAGAAACAACCTTGTAAAAATCTTTGAATTCATCTTTTTGAAAGATTTCAATAATCATCTGTGCAAGTTCTGCAAGTGATAAGCATTCAACCTGCTTTCTATTTAGATTACTTACAGCTGACAAGAATTCAAAAACCTCATTTTCACATTTTCCAATGTTTTCAAAAATAACTGCGCAGCAAGAAAGAATGATATTGAAACCGACTTTTTCAGTTAGTTCCTCTTTTGATAGTCCTTCCTTGTTTTCTGCTAGTTTGGCAATCTCATTTGCATTAAAGCATTTCTTGAATTCCATAATGCCAAACTTATTAATTAGTTTAATGATTAAAAATGCATCTGTCGCTTTTAATTTTCTTAATTCATATTCCATAAATAACTCCTTTCAATCCTTAATTTAGTTATGCAGCTGCGGCACTAGGGTAATAGATGTGATAAGGTAGTACATTCTTATCAGCCTGTTCCAACTCCGCATAACACTCAAATTCTGCTTCAGGTACTACCATCTTTTTATTTTCACCTTCAATAGAAAAACCTGATGTGCATAGTGCCTTATCAAAAATAACGATGATTGGAGTTCCATCAATCTTCTTTCCGACATATGCTAGATTTTCGTAATAGTCACCTGTTTCAATCTGTGGCTTAGATACTAATTCTGTATATCCTGTTACCGTACTGCTTTCCGCTTCTTTAGCAAAGATAGACTTTTTAATAAAGTCAGGAGTAATTTCTGCCAGTTTAAATTTCATCTTGGCGCTTTCTCCGACTTTTAGAGTGCCACCAACGAATTTGACTGTTGCTCCATCAATATCTAAGTCTAATAATTCAGGAGAAAAACTTACTGAACCACCGCCTGACGTTGCGCAAAATAATGATTCTACAAAGTTCCATTTACTGCCTTCGTATTTCAAGCCCTTGTGAATAGTTCCAGCACCTAACATAATGTTTTCAGGCGTTTTGGCTGTAATTCCACTTGAAGGAATGGTTTCATTCGCCATATATTTATACCTCCCATTCTTGGATTGTTAAATTAATCTGTATTTTCTGCAATTCTATATCGTCTACACGAATCGGCATTGAATAGTCAAAATATACTGCTATGCCTGTTCCGTTTGATAAAATGGCTCTCTTATCTTTGAGGGCCTTTTTAATAATTTCCTTTTGCTTTTCTAGTTCTAAATAACTGCCTCTTGTTACACCTGTGAGAATAAAAGGGGTTTCCTGGTAATTGGTTTCTGCACTGTATTCAGTTTCGATATATTCCCCAACCCAATAAGGGTATTCAACTCTATCAGTCTTGTAATAGAGAAAGTGATAGTTAATAAGTGGCTTTAATGCATCGGAAATAAAATTCAAGCCTTCTGGTGTCATTCTCCAATGCCTCCAAAGATTTCCTCAGCTCTTGCTTGAATCTTTTTCTTAGAGGAGTTCTTGGCTTTTTCAAGCGCTCTTGATGGTGCTTTTCCTGTAGTAGTAACCCATCCGTATTTAGGGTGCTTATACTTCCACTTGGTTTTGCGACCATTACCTTTAAGAGCGTACTCACCTGTGCCGAACTCTTCCCATATAGCATTTTCTTCTGCTGATCCAACAATACCAATCATATTGTCAGCATCTACCACGTGCTCCCATGAGTTTTTTAACTGACCAGTGTCCACTCTGGTGTTTCTCTTGACTTGTGACTCAAGTTCTCCACTTGCTTCTTCCAAAAACTTTAAAGCTGCGCTCTCAATTTCGTCGATTATAAACATTGAGTTATCTTCAAATTGTATTTTGCTCATTCTGTGCACCTTTGTACTGTAGATAGATTTCTAAATGTTGATGCATTCCCATCGGATCATCAATCAAAGTCACATCATAGACTTCATCATTTACAATCAACCTTGAGTTATCAGCACTATAGCCTTTCAAGTCCTTATAATCACAGATGAAAATGTGGGTTGACTCCTGTACCTTTGCGTTAAAGTTAGTGTAATGACTGTCACCACTTGACAAGTCTAAGAAACCAAACAAAGAGATTGATTCCGCATAATCTTCAATAGGCTCACCAATCTCGTTGAAAGAATATATGCATTTTTGAAGAACTGCTGTAATATTTCCACCTATCATATTAGAACCTTGCTTTCATATAAGGCTTTAGGAAGCCTGTGAGAGACTTTGGATAGCCAAGAGAAGAATTATCCCCATCCATGTTAAAGTAGGTCACAGAGTGTCTAGAAATCGTTTCTGACTGCACTCCTACCTTGCTTCTATTCTCTTTATCCCATTTCATGAGGTTGATAACACCCATTTTAATGTCAGCAGGATATTCTACTTTAGTGCATAGTACACGAGCCTCATTATTGACAGGCTTGTCAACCATAAAGTCATGCTCATTTGCTTCTGTCACAGTATATAAAGCATCATTAAATGATGAATTAGATACCTGTACAGTGTCACCAACCTTAAAAAATTGAGGACCAGTAAAAGAAAAACGACCGTCTGAAATATTGGCGGTCGTTCTAAAATTGCGCATCTGGAAATTATTATTAGTGTATTTTCTAATCATCAATTCTAAGGCTTCTAATTTCATCTTGATGATTCCATCAGATTCATCCGTATCGTTCAAAAGCCTGAACTCTTCAATTGTCATGATCATAGAAAATCACCTCTTTTCTTATTTTTTAAATTTAGCAAGTAAAACCTTTGCTTCATTTGTTACTGCAACTCCATAATATTTAGTAGCAGTAATGTCGTGCTTCTGCTTTTTTGGAAACCATTCATGATCTACCTGAGTATCTTTCTTTAAGAAAATTGTTAATGCTGGTAGCTCTTCTTCTGTGTATTCAGTTTCTGCTGAATCAGGTTCCATTTTTAATAAAAGATCTAAATAATACTTATCTTTTTCGGCGAGTGCATTTACTTTATCACCGATTTTTAAAACATCCTTACATCCTTTCTGTACAGTCTTTAAATGCTTAGCAGTTGTAGACTCTGATGTTCCATCTTCCACAATAGTAATTGTTCCCTCATCAGCCTTTTCGTACTCAATATATTTAATCTTTTTAGACTTCTTGACCCAGCAATCTCCAATTTTTCCGACAGCACCTTTTACTAACACAGACTGTCCAAATTTATCTGCTGACTTAAAATCTTCGTCTTTCATTAAAGTTGAATGCTGTAAAGGATGAATAAATAATACTTTTTCAATACCGTCTTCTTCATCTTCGAAGATGGCGTCCGCATCTACAATGCCATTGTATGAGATAGCCGATAATGTTGCAGGATTATAGATATTCTTAGTGGTATACCCTGCATCAACTAAGTCATTATCAACTTTGCCCATGATTGCTTTCGCTAACTGTGTTTCAGCCTGTCCAATCGGATTGCCTAGCCCTGAATTAATGACAGTCTGTAAAATTCCGACTGATTTAGCAGCACATTTAATTGTGAATGTATTGCTAGTGGCTGATAAATTTGTTGTCTTGATTTCGCTATCTGTTTTTGATGCTTCTTCAACATCAAAATCTTCAGCGTCTCCAATATACTTCCATGATGGAACTGTCTTAGTGTCGCCTGCTGTTCCTTCTAAAGTAGTGTCAACTTTTGCATAAGGCGTTAATTTAGCTAATGCATCAATTTTTGCTTCAATCATATCTCCCATAACTTGAGGATTGATTACATTTTTCATTGTTGTAACTGTTGGCATATTTTTTATCTCCTTTTACTTTTTTTATTTCGTGTTCATTGCTTCTTGATATGCTTCAGGTTCTTCGTTGAAGACTTTCAATCTTTCAGAGTAAGGCATTTTTAAAATGTCTTTTCTAGTATATGAACCGTCATTTTTTCCGTGATCTAACTGTCCATTGCCAACTCTCTGATAACCATCTCCATTATCATCTGAAGCATTTTCAAACATATTTGGGAACTGTGTCTTTAATGCTGATACAGTATTTTCCCAACCTTTGATATTTTCATTTTCATCAAGTTCTAAGCTTTCGCCCTTTTCTTTCAATTTTTCATTTAATTTATAAGTTAAATAATCAACATCAACTGCCTTTTCAGACATTAAAGCAACTTTTACTGCACTCTTTAATTTTGCTTCTTCTAACTGTTTCTTCAGTTTTTCAACAGTCGTTTCATATTCACCAATTTTAGTTTGCATTGCTTTATCATTTTTGCCTGTTTTTTTGAGTTCTTCGATAAGATTATTAGCATTTAATAATTCTGTCCCTCTTGAATCAAATTCTTTTTGTAGTGCATCATATTTACCTTTTCCAACGTACTCACCGCTTGCAAGATTCCCAATTTTGACTTGTTTATCTTTGTTGGCTTCATTACCGTTATATTCATTAATTGCTTTGAAAACCTGTTCAAAAAGTGTTTCACCTAAAATCTCTTTTAAAAAATCCATATCATTACTCCTATTACTTACTCTGTTTTTATATCTGGTGTCTGCCAGTGTAAGTTTGCCTTTTTAACATCATGCTGGATGAATTTTATAAACCTTTTAAATGCCGTGTTCAGGGCAAAATAAAAAGAGTCTACGTCTAGCCTCTGTTTCTATTTCTATTTAATACATTGTTTTTATTCTTGTATTGCGGTGGATCATGAGAAAGTTCTACTGTTTCATAGAACTCATGACCGCATATCATGCACTCATAGTGCGTTTTTCTGATTGCACACCCTCTGTTTTTATCGAAGTATCTTTTTGATTCTACTTCAAAATAACAGTGTCTGTGCGGTCGCAGTCCTTCGGACATTAAATGCCTCCTTTCAGGGTAAAATAAAAACGGTTCTGAGGAACCGTTTAAATAAATTCTACTTTCTAAACATTAATAGTATTTCTTCAGTTGGCTGTTCCAAATTATGCTCTTGTAAATACTTTGTTAAGCCACGTAAATCATACGATGAAAATTCTGTACTACATTTTTCACCATCTTCTAGATCCCCGACATATATACCTTCGAATCCATCTTCTTCTGTCGGGTCTGGTATTGGTTCAAATTTACTTTTCATCATTCATCCCTCCAATTACATTTTGCTAATAACTCTTTTGCTACTGCGGTATCTAAATAAAATTCATAACCACCTAAATATCTTGCGCCTAATTTACCGATATAATAATTTAACAATTGACTATTAGCAGCTTTGGCTTGAACATAACCGTCATAGCCCTCATCAAATGAAATCTTTGCCGCAATGGCAAACAAATGTGCACCAATTCCTTTGTACTCTTTATTCTTTGTTAAATGGCCATTGCTTTTGGGATTAGCAACTATCCAATGAATCTCTATAGTGTACTTATCAGGTGCAGCCTTATATGCTATAAGGCCTTGTATTTCCTCGTTGCCTTCTGCGAATATAGCTTTTATGGTCTGATCATGTGGAACCTTAGACCAATTAATATACCATCCGCTTGTCTTATTATATCCTTTTAATTCGCTTCGTTTCATTTCTTTCACAGTAGTATTAACCACTCTGCCTGTTTTGCATTCAATAAGGCAAGGCGCGAACCCATCTATTTCTATGTCTATATTACCATCATCATTTGAGCTTTTCAATCTGTTCGATGTCATCAAGTATTTTTCTCTAAAGTCTCGAAAATCATCGCTCTTATCAAGCCCATAATACTCGGCTCTTTCTTTCAGTGTCTTGAGTTCATCAGCATCTAAAGCCCACCTAGCGCGTTGAAGGAGCGCACATCTACAGTTTACATCCTGTGAAGCAATCCCAAAGCCTCCAGGATACATAACTTCCATATCATCTACCACAAAAGGCTCGTCTATTTCTGCAAGCTTCCCATCAAGAAGCCTGTGCATTGGTCTAGTTCTTCCATCAAGTGTAGCATCCCACTGCTTGACTACTTCACAACCTTTGGCTTTTGCTGCATGCTGCGCATCATTAGCGCTAAGAACCTGTATTCTATGCCCTTCGGTTCTAGCAATCCTCATTGCTTTATTAAAACCAATATTAGATGCTCCATCTATGTTTCTAGCAATGTGTGCATAAGACGAAGATGTGGCTATACCTCTTGAGATATGCTTTGCAATCTGTTTTTTGAGAACTCCAACATCAATACCCATTCTAGTATACAATGGTACACTCAATTTAGTATTTAATGTCATAGCCCTTGTGACTTGCTTCTCATTGATAGGAGTAATTAGCGGTATGCCTTGGCCTTGAATATCGTACATAGTTCCGATATATCCTGTGTAATAGGAATCTGTTAGATATCTTGTAATGCTGTCATAAGAATCAGCGTTTAAATTCCCAATCAGTTCATCTAACTGCCTTTTGAGATTTTCTTGAAACTTCTTCTGATATATCTGAGATTGAAGCAATGATTTTTGCTTATCATCTAATTCATCATAGACAGAAAGAAGTAAGTCAATCTTACCATTTGAAATCCTTATCTTCTGCTCTACTTCTTTAGCTGCATCTTCATATATCTTTTTTAATTCTTTAAGAAGCTTCTTCTCTTCTCGCAGTTTGGCTTTTTCAACTTCTAGCTGTCTCTTATTCATCTGGCACCGTCTTGTTTAACGTATCAGTCACATCATCTACTTGCTCATACGCTTCTTTTGGTTTTGGAAGTTTATCTTTGATTTCTTCGTAATCAATGTCCAAATAAGCGCATATTTCTTTAATGATTGTTTCACTAGGGAGATAGTCAAAAAGAGTGATCATGTTGTTAACAAAAGTCTCCTTAGCTTGTGCTTCAATCAATTTAGTTTGTGCTAGTTCCTGCTCATTAGACATAATCTTATGAATAAACTTAAAGTATACCTGTTTAGATTGATAATCTGTTCCTTCACGTTCGTTGATATCTTTTAAAACTGCTTTGAGGATTTTTCGCATAAACTGCTTTAATTTAATTTCTAGCTTGGAGCATTTTAAATCTAGCAATGAATAAAGAGCCTTAATTGCTATATTCGTGGTTGCGTTCGTGTCTTTTAATCCAGACGAGTTCAGCCCCATACCAAACCTATAGATATTCTTTTCATCAAGATCCAATTTTGCCTGTCTTGCTTGGAAAGGAATATCAATAGTCTTGATTTCAACGTTTCCACCCTCACCAACACCAATCATTTTTTTAGTTTTTATATTCTGCTGCAGTTCTTCCAGGTTATCCCCTTCAAAACCGCTGACAGCATATAAAGGATGGTCGAAATCAATTAAATTGTTAGAAAGGCTGGATGCCATCAAATCATAATCATCTATCAAGTCTTTAATGATATAAAGACCGCTTCTTTGGTCTTCATTATTATCTAACCTGAAGAATGGAATGTATCCAAAACTTTTTCCATAGATATTGTTATCACTCTTCTTTTTATAGAGTGCGTGGTATCTTGGATTGATAGACTCTCCAGGATCTAAAATGATTTTCCCATCATCTTCCTGAATGTAATATGTTACATCATTAGCACTCCATACTTGAATTTTCTTTATTTTCTTATCTTCTTTAACAATCTTATCAATGTACCAATAGATAACATATGAACATCCATCATCTGTATCTTTATCTCTTACTTCTACAACTCCCAATGAATCAGCACACATGAAAGATAATTCATCATCTTCGTTCCTGTATGCGTACATGTATTCGAACCCTTTTGAAACACATCCTGTCAGAAGCTTGTGTATTTCAGCAATGAAATTCTCATTATAGTTGAAATAATCATCTAATTTGTTCTGGAGTTCGGGGTCATCAGATTTAACAAAGCCCTCGTCATTAGATAACATATACTGTACTTCTTGATCTACTAATTCATGAAAGAATGTATGTGCTATTTTTGTGTTGCTTCTTGTGGTATCCTCGACAAGGTTTCCGTCTAAATCATAATAAAACATTCTGTAATGTTTAATATCATGATTTGCTTTATAATAATCTCTTCCTTTTCTTGCATACCTTTTAATCTTTGAACCCTTGTCCAAATTTATAAAAAAATTAATTTCTTCAGTTGTCAGCATGCACTCACCCCTTTCTTTAGATTAGCCAATCTGGTTTAGTAATGTATCTTTCTAATGCATATCGCATTGCATCCATAAGATGGTTAAAGTCATCAATAGGAACATTTAAACGTGTTCCAAATTTATCAGTATCCCACGTGTAATTGGATATTTCGGTTATGAAATTCACACAGCGAGGATGAATAATGATTTCTAAATCCTGTATCCATTGAATGCCGTTATTGATACTGTCTTTTCCTTTCTTGGCGCCTTCAATACGTTTTAAGCCATACCCTTTCAATTCTGCTATAGACTTAGGCTCTGCAGAGTCTGCAGTTATCTTTTCTTTTCTGTATCCTAAATCTATTATCCTGTCGGCTATCGCTCTGTTTGTGAGACCTTTTTCGTAGAATTCATCATATACATATAACTTCTTATTTTCTAAGTCTAAAAAAGCCAAGAAAAAAGCCGTTGGGTCATTTGTGTAACCAAAGTCTAACCCTACAGCCATTTTCAATTTATCTTTAATTATTCCAACCTTGCCATCGCGTGCCTCTCTTGCAGTGATCATAGTGAAATCTTCTTCTCTCCAATTCTCATAAATAAGACCTTCAACAATACCCCAATTTCCTAATCCTGCCACTTGATAACGACGAGGATTGTTAACTTTCATTCTTTCAAATAAACGCTTATCAGAAGCATCAAGCCACTCGTTGCATAAATAATTAGTAGTCAATGCTAGTATGTCATCATCTTTAGTATCAAAAAACCTTTTCTTTAGCCAATGACGCTCATTCCATGGGTTAAAAGTAATTGTTATCTGCTTAAAGAGTGGTGCTGGAGTTGCACCTCTTATTGATTCGTCCAAAGTGTCGAAATCGGTCTCTTTCATTACTTCGTACGCTTCTTCAATCCACATCCAGCATAAATAACCTTTGTCAACTGCTATAGATGTAATCTTAAAAGCATCGTCAAGACCACGAAAATAGATTTTCTGTCCTGTGGGCATGTACGTAGCCTCTAGAGGAGACAAAGTGAAATTCCAATACTTATCAACTCCAAGCCTGTGACATGCCCATTTTAGGTCCGCATAGCAAGAGTCTTTTAATGTCCTTCCTACTTTTCTAATTACTAATAGATTGGAATCAGGATATTTCATCAGGTTATATATGTACCATAAAGCAGTGGTTTTTGATTTCTTAGAACCTCGTGACCCTTTGCAGACTCTATATCTGCCTTTATAATGCCAAAAATCCTTGTACCCTTTTCCGATTATGTCAGGAAGATATAAGCCATTTAATTCATTATTCAAGGTCATCCTCTCCATAGAAAACGACAGGAACGCTCATTTCAACATTCATGTTATTGTCCGGCTTTTGACCGATGGTATCACGTACATATTCAGCAGCTCGAACATCTCCTTTAGCAGCTTTATTCAGCATAGATATGGCAATAGCCTCCTGCATAGTGATGTTTTTTCCTTTGATTGCTGCAATGCTCTTAATACGTTCAATATCGGCTTTCTTTCCATTTCTAAGAGGCATAGACAATAATTGCTCAAGAGTTTCTTTAATGGCTCTCTTTTCTCTTTTCGCTTTGCCTGATGCTATTCCGCCTTTTCGGCCGTTCTCTCTTCTTTCTTCTGGTGTCATGTTTGCGAACTCATTTTTTGCCATTGTTATCACCTGCCTTTCAACGCAAAAAAGCAACCCATTCTTTGAGTTGCTTTTACAAGTTAAAATAATAATATAATCATGTTGGAATTGTACCTTACTACATCAGCTCTTACATAAAAAAAGGAAAGCGTCACGATTCGAACGTGAGTCTCCTCAGTGGAAAAACCATACATCAAAGTGTAATCAACCTCTATACTACTACTTCCTTTTTTTTCTATTTAACCAAAACTCCTTAACTTTGTCAACCATTTGCCTTTCTTTATCGGTAAGCCTTGCCGCTCCTTTTTTACCGTCATTTTCATAACATAAAAAAGGAGCCCTTAAGAGCTCCTAAATTCTTAGCAGTCAACCGGAATTGAACCGATGCCTTGTCTATCAACCTGTTCTGCCAGCCTAAACTATCTTCTGCTAAGATAATCATGCCATACTTTTTCAACGCTTTCAACCATTTTCTTTTCTTCCTTTTATTTTTTTCTAGTACTTTATTTAATTTATATTTGATATCTCTGCGTTTAAGATAGTATGCCTCAGTATGCCAATGTCATTTTAAACCTTTTAAGTGCCTTTAACATTACATTGCTGACCAGTATGAACTGTGTCTATTAACGCCTTTTTTTGAACTTCTGACAGTATAATCTGTTTTTCTATTTGCTAACTCTTTAGCATAATCAGCGTTCATTTTTTCTACTGCCTTATCAGATAAAATTGAAGCCTTGCCCTTTCCGACCTTATTAACACGTTTAATAATCGCATCAACATTCCCGTACTTATCGTAAGCTTTTTGAAAAGGATGGTTACTATCAAAATAGCGTACCAAAGCCCCACGCGCATTTTTTGGTGTTGCCATCGAGATTTTTCCGCCAATAACTATATAATGATTTGTGTTCCCTTTTTCATCAGTAATGCTAAAGCCATTGTATTTAGCATTACTCGCTTTGCCTCTTCTTCCACTTGATGCACCTCTTCCACCCATATATATTATGCTCCTTTCGATATATGATTTATATATTTTTTAAGTTTTTCATTTTTTCTGTCACATGATTATCATAGTATTTCACATTAGCACCCTTGAAGTCATAGCCAATGTCGCCACCATAGACAAGCACATTCTTAGGCTTTAGCCTCTTCATGGCTTCATCCATGCCTTGTGTCCATATCTTTGTGGCTTCCTTGCTGCGCTTAACTCCAATAGTAGAAACTGAAATTGTACTGTTAGAAGGAATACCATCAAAACAAAAAGTAAATGTTTCTGGTTCAGCCCATGATACAGTAGGAATCACTCTAAGCCCTCTATCCTGATAGATCTGACCAATCAAACGGCTTCTGTATACATTCCATATCTTCATGGCCATAGGCATATCCATGTAAAGAGAAAAATCAGGAGTAAGAATACAGTCAAACTGTGCTAGCTTATCAACATACATCTGAGGAGATGCCCAAATTCTTTCAAATTGATAATCATCAATATAAAAATGAACACCTGATTCATATCTATCAGAATTCAATACATAATTGAAGCCAACAAGATCATCAGGAACATAGTCAATTCTTTCAAGTATAGGCATTTGATAGAATCCTATTGCTCTAAGTTCATCATATTCATCAAGGTTATATGCGTTTCCTGTTCTTTCTCTTTCATTAACCTTTTCAGAATCGTCTTCCTCAGGTTCTTCAAATTCAATTGACTCAAACCCAAATGAATCCATGTCTATATTGATAATGTCATCAAGTTCATCGCTTAGGATCTCAAAATCCCATTCCGCTCTCTCTGATACCCTGTTATCTGCTAGTCTAAAAGCCTTAATCTGCTCGTCTGAGAGGTCATCGGCTACTATGCATGGAACTGTCTCAAGTCCTAGCTTTAGCGCTGCTTTAAACCTTGTATGACCGCATACGATGATATTATTCTTATCAACAACTATAGGAACCTTAAAACCAAACTCCTTGATGCTGTTCATTACCATCGGAACGGCTTCATCATTCCTTCTAGGATTGCGACTATAAGGAATTAGATCAGCAATAGGCTTCTGCGTTATCTTGATGTCATTCATCTGTTATTCTCCTTCCCGGAAAAATAAAAAGGCACTTATACAAGCGCCTTGAAATCATAGTTCCCTATCAAACTATTTCCACATGTTATATGTTAGCACCTTTATATTACTAATGCGTTTTGATTTCATGACTTTTCTATACTTTCTGTTACATTTTTATCATTTATAACTTCAGATAATTCGATGATACCAGAACAAAGGAAGTGTCTTACCGTTCCTACTGAATACTGCATCAAGTCGGCTATATCATAATCACTCATTAGTTCGACATACTTATAAAACAATGCATCACGATGATTCATGTTGTCTAGTTTCTCAATATCCTCACGAATAAGAGACATCTGAGCAATATACTTATCCTTCATCATGATGTAATCATTCTGAGTCTTAGGTTCTGAATATGAACCTCTCAGACTATCATCATATCTGATTGATTTAACATTAATCATCTTGTTATTGATGTACTCCACTCGATTGCGCATATTCCTATAGCTTTTAAGATAGTTTCTTGTCTCTTCTGGCGTCATCTGATTACCTCCTTATTCAAAAATGAAAAATAAATAAATCACTATCACCAATACAAATAGAATAAAAAACAATTTAATTTCACTCCTCCTTATCTTTTAAAGTATATACATAATATTTTCTTGGGGCAGTGCTAGGATGCCTTGCATTGTATTTATCGCTGTGCTGATTGCTTGCCTTGCAGTAGAAACTAGCTAATCCAATGGATAGCCTATTAGCGCATTCTTCAGCAGTGCCTGCAACAATTACATTGTCATTCATGTCATAGACAACATAGAACTGCCTATCTTCATAGCTTGCTCTTTTCTTTTCTTTCTTGTGTACTTTTCTATGAGCAAATACATTTGCCATATATTCCTCATTATCGTATGCACTCCCTATTTTAATAGGTATTTCATTTGAAAATACACTTTCATGCTTATATATACGTTGCCATCTATGTTTTAGAGCTAATTGAGTAGCATCAACATACTGACTTATCTTTTCTATTGATCCAGTTATATCGGTTCTTTTTCCGTTACGATATAAAACAAAGTTTCCCATTTAACCTCCTTTCTGGAGAAGAAGAAAACAGTCCTTTACTCTTCCTATTGGTTTTCAATTTGTGTCTTCTCTTCTCCCAGCAACATCATAACTTTATAGTTGGATAGCAAAATTAGCGCTTCATACTCTTATTCTTTGCAAAAGAAGGTGAATGAGATTGAAGCAAAGCCATGACACTGCTGTTGTTTGTTGGTTTTAGAATAGAAAAATATGTTAGGGCATCGAATCCATGAGAGGATCTTGCTTTTAGAAAAGAATCTATTAAGTATGAGGGGTCCTAATAAATTTTCTTGATAGTATATAAAATCTAATAAAGAACTCAATGCCCTGCTTGATTATCTGATGAATTCTGATTGAATGAATCTAGCTAGTTCCAGATATTCGTCATAGTCAGTTTTTTTGGTAGATATATCATCTAAAGAAATAATCATATTTCTATTATTTCGTGTTCTTGTTGCAATGATAACTCTATCTGCTTCGTATTTAACACCGTCATACCAGAAGTCTCCATTGTCTTTTTTGCCTTTGAAGTTCTTCAGATATTCCATACGCTGCTCTGCTAACTCCAACGAAAGAAAATATTCATCAAACACCAAATTATGTGGTTGTCCATTTGTGTAGAACGCTATTCTGTACGGATATGACTCTTTTTTGTGATTTATCAATTCAAATCTAACTCTTTCCAGATTGATAACAGAAAAATTATTTCTCATGTATTCTTTTTCTTCTTCCGTTCTTGGCTCTTTGAATACTCTGAACACTTCAATGAAGTTACATTTTAATTTATTCGGTTTTTTTTCTATCTGCAGTATTGGCTTTGGTTTAAGTTTGATTGTTGGTTCGATATCTTCAATAACTCCATCAACCCATTTGATTTTTAGACGAAGATCATATTTACGTGAATTGTATATCTTGTCATTATTCAAATGGTATCTAAGTGCGTTTGTTGAGATTCCAAAGAAATCCCACATTTTTTTACTGCTCCCACATGCTAAAAAACTGCCATCATCTGCATTGTATGCATAATAAGAACCAGTTCTTATCATTTTTCTATGTCTCCTTTATCGTTGTTTTGAATTTATATTCAAAAATCTTTTTCTTAATCTTATATACTTCTGTTTTTCTGCCTTTGACATCTTCCACAACTTTAACGTTATTGATGTAATAGACGAAGTCAGCAATATACTCCATCTTTCTTCTTTTTCTCTTCTTCCCATCAATTTCGATTTCAAAAGGAGGGATCAATACAAACGGCACCTGTAATTGCAAATCGTTAATTAATCCGTCTTTTTCCATCTGTTTTAATTCCAAATAGCGTTTTGCTTCCTTCTTGGAATCGAATGTGAAGCCGTCAACTGTAGTTTTTCTTGAGTTGTACTTGCTCATTAGAATTGGATATCCTCTTCATCCATGATTAAGCCTTCATCCTCAAACTGCTGAATCAGTCCATTATTCGCATAGTTATTAACAGGTGCTTGATTATTTACTTGTGCTTGTGGTGCAGTTTGATTTTCTTTTCTAGTGTTAATGAACTGTACAGAGTCAGCAATCACCTCAGTAACATATACCTTCTGACCTTGATTGTTCTCATAGTTTCTTGTCTGAATGCGACCATCAACAGAAACGAGGGAACCTTTAGAGCAATAGCGCTCTGTGTTTTCTGCAATCTTCCCCCAACATACACAATTGATAAAATCAGCCTCCTGATCATCGCTCTTGAAGTTTCTTTCTACTGCTAGGTTAAAGCTTGTAACAGCTTTCCCACTCCCTGTTCTTCTTAGTTCGGGGTCTCTTGTAAGTCTTCCGACTAATAAAGCACGATTTAACATTTTCTAAACCTTCTTTCTTCATCCAGGAAACATATTGTCTAGATGATATTCTTTTATTTTCTTATACTTTTCTATCTCTTTTTCTTCTAATTCCACATTGAAAGAATCTAGAATCTTAACAATTATCTTCTGCACTTCTAGGCTTCTATGAACCTTTACTTTAAAGCTGTCAAATATCTCTGGTTTAATATTTAAACCTGTTTGATATCTAGTCAAGAAGTCAGGCATAGACATTTTAAGCACATAATACAGATATCTAGGTTCTACTTTATCTTTATTAACCTCAAACACTCCATACTTAGAGTCTACCTTTGTATCATCATCAAGATAGATCATCTGTCCTTTTGTAGCACTTAACTGTATTAGAATAGAGCCTTTCTTGTATGTCTTGTTTTTCTTGCTTCTTTCAATTGTTGCTATATCTAAGAGATTAACAACGTGATTATCCTTCAATTCTTCTTTAGACTTCTCTAGGAAGTCATTTGCAGCATTAAGCATATTTGTATAGGAGTGCTTCTTACTGCTCTCTAATTGGCTGATAAGCCTGTTTTTCTCTATCTCATAACTTTGAGGGCCTCTCAAATCCTTCAGCATTGCCACGAATTCTTTTTCGGTGGCTTCTATTTCAGTTTCAATCTGTACTAGTTCACTTACTACTTGCGCTAGATCAACAGGCTCTTTTTCTTCTGATGTATCAACATATCGAGGAATATTGAGGTTGTAGTCATTCTTTTTGATTTCTTCCAGTGAAGCGACATGGCTGAACTTGTCAATATCCTTTCTAAGTGAGTATGCTGATTTAATCTTTTCTATCTGATCATCGCTTAAATAATTCTGCTTGCCTTCTTTTATAAAGTCATTTGAAGCGTCTATAAATAAAATATCCTTGTCATTTCTTGTCTTCTTGAAAATCAACACGCAAACAGGTATCTGAGTATTCAGAAACAAATTACTAGGAAGCCCAATGACTGCATCAAGCAGATTATCATCAATCAGCAGTTTTCTAATGTCTCCCTCTTTCGAGCCTCTGAACAATACCCCATGAGGCAGAATAAAGAACGCTTGGCCGTTTTCTTTTAGATGTGATAAGCCATGCAGTACAAATGCATAATCAGCCTTGCTTTTAGGAGGAATGCCATAATTGGAAAATCTGGCATCATACTTATAGTTATCAACATTATCAAACTTAAGCGAATAGGGAGGATTACTGATAACTACATCAGATTTAAACTCATTATCAGCATCCTCTACTATTTCAATATCACTAAACTCACCATTATTTGTAAGCTTATAAACTGTCTTGAATTGATTAGTTAAAACATCACCATGTTTAACATATGCGTTTATTCCTCTTATTGATAGATTGAATAAGAGAAGCATTACAGAGTTGTCTGATAACTCCTCTAGATAAAATATACTGTCTCGGTGCTCTTTCAGCGTTGCGATAGTCAAACCACCAATCCCACAGCATTCATCGTAAATAGTTTCGGACTGTTGGGGGATTAGTCTGTTAACTAGATCACATAAGCAATGAGGAGTATAGTCCTGTTTAAGATTATTTCTATTTGCCTGTTCTTCCTGAAAGTAATTGGTGAACCAATCGTAATCTAGATTATTCTCTATCTCTAGAAATCTTTTAAATATCTTGAGTCGTTTATCTTTATCAAAAAGAATGTCTTTAAGTGCTCCATGCAACTGAAACGACTCTGTAATGCCTAATATTTCATTGATCTGACTTGAAGTAATCACAGATTATTATTCTCCTTATCTTCTTCTATGCCATTCACAACGACCGACACGATAACAAACACCGCAATAGCAATTACTGATATCACAATAAGGACAGCAACAATCAGCATAACGATAGCAAACACAGAAAATACATTTTCTAATACCTGCAATAAAAACATCTATATCACTCCTATCTGATAAACAAGTAAATCATCAACATCAGTGTAGCAGCATAAGCTACTGCAAGAATAAAGAAATCTCTGTTAGCCTTTTTACAGCTTTTAATGAGTTTATTGTTTAACTCCTGAAGAGCCTTCGTCGTTTCTAAATTCTCATTGTAAATACTCAATACAGATTGGTTTGCTTTTTCATAACTTTTACACTTATCTTCTAAATCTTCATATTCAGCCTTTAAATCTTCCAATTCTTCTTCTAAACAATGTTTTTCACTTTCTAATTCTTCAATCTGACTTTGTAGTTCTGTTATCTGCTCTTCATGCAGTTCCATTGAAATAGTGTTCATGTTATTTTACTGTTCTCCTTTTACTTCTAAGTCTTCAATGTAATCATCATCTTTATGTGCAGTTAAATATCGCAATAATTCTGTATCTGAAGCATTAGGACCATAATATAGATCATCAGGATAAAAGAACTTAGTAAACTGCGTATACCATCCACTTTTTTTAAAAAATTTATTAAAACCCATCACTTGAATTTTTCTGACATATAGTTTAGGTGTTAATTTTAAAGTCAGCATTTTAATATCAGCTGTTAAATACTCAACTTCCCAGTTCTTCTCATTTCTTAAGAATGAGGTTCTCTCTTCTTTATTCTTCAGCATCATTGACCACCTCGCAGTTATCAAGAACATCTTTGATCGGTGTAGGAGTACTATCTTCCCACTTAATGAATTGGAATAATTTATTAAACGCTGACATGCCAGCATAGTATTTGCCTTGCCAATAGCCATCACCTTTAGTTGGCTCCATGCCGTAAAGAAAAAGCCTGTTGCATCTGTCTCTTGTAATGTACAAATATTTTGTATTGTCTGAAAGATGTTTCAAAATATCATATTCTAGTTTGTTCACTTTGATTGGCTCTTTATATTCAGAGAGCATCCATTTCATACGCGAAAAACTGCAACCGCAATCCTCTTCTTCATCAAAAATACAGTCTTCACAGTTAAGACCATCACAGCTTCTTGCAATATTTTGTCCATCTTTTCTAACCGCAAAATAATAGCCTCCTTCTGTAAGATCTAGTATTACTTTCTTATTCTTTTCCGCATTTAGCATATTAATCTACCTCCAAAATAATTAATCTTCTTTCAACCACTCTTTAATGCTCTGCTTATTCTTAAGGCAGCATAATGAGCACGAAAATGATTTGACTTCAAGATTGAACTCTTCGCATGATCTATCGCCAAAATAATCACTAGATATACCTAAACAACTAATCAGCGAGTTATTCAATACTGCATCTAGTTTCTTTTCATCCACTTCAATCATTGCCATGTTTTTTCTCCTTTAGCCATTCAATCATGCTTTCTACACTATCTAGAGGACAGTCACAGCACTCATCATGACATATCTTTTTATGAAATAAGTTATAATTTAAATCCATGCAAGTAAACAAAGACGCATTAACAAAACGTCTCATTTTCTCTTCATCTACTTCAATGCGACCCATCAAGAACACCTCTAATCTTTTCTAACTTATTAGTCAGTTCTCTATTATCACATTCAGCTGACTCTAAATCATATTCAGTATCTGCAAGTACATCTTCTAAATCATTACAGTATTTTTCTAATGCTTTCACGTAATCATCATCCAAGCAAATCCTGCCGCTTCTATTGTCATAGCATAGAAAGTCCTCTTTTTTAGGTTTCTTCAAACCTTCAGTATCATATATACTGTCTGGTTTTTTAATCCATTTGATAAAATTATTTTTTGAATAAAATGGACAGTCTCCGTCACAATCCCCAATGTCACAAGGAACGTTAACTCTATTTCTTTTTAGAGAATTATTGAAATGTGAACATGGAGCAATTCCAAACACTTCATCATCTGCCAAGAAGTCAGCGACTGCTTCTAGTTTTTCATCACTCACAAGTTCCATGCTTTTCTGCCTCTTTTCTCAGTTCCTCTTCTTTCTGGATTGCTCGTTCCACCTCTCTGTTGATTTTTAATTTTTGGTAATCTCTTACTTTATCAATGTCCAGGTATCCAAGACATACCAGTTCAGTAATACAGATGAGTACATCAGCAACCTCTTCATGAAGATTGTCCTCATATTCATCATGAAAGCCATATCTTTTTACTTTTGTAATTGATTGGATTAACTCTGCACATTCTTCCGATGCAATAGTGAGAGTTAGATCATCACCATTTACATGTGCTATGTTATCTAATCCGAGTATTAATTGTTGTGGATAATTCAATAATCCTTTTAGTTTCCCAATCTCTTTAAACATTTTTTATAAACCCCCTCCTTAATCTAAATCTTCATCATGTTCATACTTCTTACTATCAAGTAACTCTTGAAGCCTTTTGCGTGCTTCTTCCTGTTCAGGAGTTAATACAATAGCGTCTGGTATTTTATTTTCTGAAGATTCTTCTTTTTCTTTCTTTCTTCTCTCTGATATTGGTATAGGCTTATTTTTTTCAGCCTCTTTATTTCTCAAGAATCCATCTATATGTTTTTCTAGATTTCTTATATCAGTTCTATCTTTTACAGATTCATAATATTCACTGATGTACTCCAACTTGTCTTTCTTAAAGAAAATAGAAAAAATAGATTCATAAGACGGACAATACTCTACAGTACAGTCTTTTTCTCTTTTCTCTTTTCTTTGTTCTTTTATTGTCTTATTAGGGTTTAGTTCTTGGTTTAGTTCTAAACCACTTGCTAAACCACTTGCTAAACCACTTGCTAAACCACTTGCTAAACCGGTAGTATCTTCCGACTCCTCGTTTTCGCTTTTTGAAAACCCGTTACTTTGGTATTTATCCCAGTTTAATACCGTCACTTTAGTGCCCTTTTTAGATATATCTAACTTAATTTTTCCACATTCTTCTAATAAGTGAAGGTATTTGGAAACTGTCGGTTTAGACATATGACACCTTGATGCAACCTGATTCAGAGAGAGGATGCATTGTCCTCTCTTGATCAAGTCTCCGTGATGATAATAATCAACAGGATTAGTGTGTAGTAAGATGTCAATCCAAAGATGGAACATCTTGGAATCGTGATAGACTTCATCGTAGTCCATCATATAAAGTTTTATCCATCTCCTTCTTTCCATCTTTCACATCTCCTATTCTTTGACTTCTCCTGTGTCTTCATCAACAATATTGACATCTGCATCAACCCATTCATTAGGTTTGTCTAGAATGTCTCTGTTGTCTTCTCCAACATCAAAGTTTTTAATTGTTTCATCTTGTGCTACTGCTTTAACGAATTCTGTTTTTAACGGCATATATTTCAATAGCTTCTTGAGCACTGTCTTTTTAGCCATTTCATCAAAGGCACTTTGCCATGGTCCATTATTAAATGTTTTAGAATACTTCTTGGCGTGTTCTGTAACATCTTCATAACTCATGACTTGGAAACCTTCCCCACCATTTACTAATTTAAATACTGCATAGTAGAAAATCGGTTTTCCTCTTCCTTTCTGTGCTGGTACATGTTTCAATTTAGGATTTAAACCTAATTCGTACTCGAATAAGTCACCTTCTCTGACAACTTCGGCAGTAATACTTCTTACTTCTCCTGTTCTGTATGCTAGATCAAGCGCCCCTTTGTAACCTAATTGGAACTGACATTGATTGCCGTATGGGATTAAATATGCTTGTCCTAGTGCTGTATTAGGTTCAACTCCTAACTGTGCAGCAATAAGCAATGCACCAATGAATGACTGTGGTGTACATTTTGCTAACTTAGGAGTATTAGTGACTGCCGTCATAGCGATGCGACTGAATCTTTCAGGAGTGATTACGTTAGGCAATGCCTTAGCGATTTCTCCTTCATATACCTTGATATAGTCCTTGATTGTTTGAGGCTTATGCTTATTAGCAACTGCCTGTTTAGTGGTATTTGCGATAATACCTTTCTGATTTACTTCTGCCATTTTATTTTTTCTCCTTTACATAGAATTTTCTTTGAGTATTTTCCTTTAAGTACTTCTTAAATAACTCTGGGTTTTCTTTTTTGAACTTATCTCTATCAAAAGTCATGCTTTTTGAAGTCTTCCACTTGATTGTGGCATTTTCTAATTCTGCAGCTTCTGCATCTTCCATCTCTGCTTTGATAGTGTTCTCATAAGAAACTTGAAGTTCCTTCAAAGCTTTAATTCTCTTCTTAATGGACAACAGTTCTTTAACACTGTCCTCGGCTTCATGCCCTAAAATGCAACTTTTTACTTGAGACTGCCATCTTGTGTTCAATGTGTTCTTTGTACTTTCTGAGCCGTCGACGTCAGGCGCATTACCTTGTTTGACCATTTCCCAGAAATCACCTTCAGCCTTGATAAGTGCTTCAATTTCTTCTTCATTTCTGTTGATTTCGTACCAAAAGAAGCCCTTGCCCATCACTAGAACGGCTATATACCATTTTTCGAAGCCTGTTACTGCCATGTAATGCATACATTGACAATAATAGCTTGGTGGAATATCACCATTCTCAAAATCGCATCTAGTTAGTGCACTAGCGGTTTTACATTCAAGCCCTGCCTTTTCACCAACAATTAAACGGTCAACATTTGCGAGCATGAACGGATGCTTCTCAGATTGAAAAGAAAACCCACTTTTTCTAATTTTCTTTCCTGTCGCTTCTGTAAATCTGTCAGCGACATACTGTTCTAAATCTCTACCAACTCTCATAGCTTCGTTGTCTTCCTCTTCATCTTGAAGAAGTCCGCATTTTTCAGCCCACAGAGTGTAGGCACTTTTATACTTATTAAGTCCTAAAACTGCACCAACATCTGAGCCACCTATACCCTTTAAACGGTCATATAGCCACTCCTCACGAGTTTTTGGCAACTTGTGCTTAATTACACCTTTCATAATCTTTCACCCCCCCTTAGACACATTCTAAAGCGTTAATAACATCTTTAATGAGAGCCATGCCACTGTCTCCAGTAACATCAATGAACACTTCTTGGTTACCTTCATAAAGTCTTACAGTGACCTCTTCATTGCCGTTCTTATCCTTGTGATATAGCATTTCAGCGATTTCATCGCTCCACTTTCTAGTTCTAGTGAGAGTCTCGAACAGGCTCGCTAGAATATCTTTCTTATTCTCCATCTACGTAATCCCCTTCAAACAAGCTATTTAGCGCTTCTAAGATATCAGAGATTGTATTTACATCCCCTAATGGTCCAAATGCCTCAATTGCATCATCTGGACTTTCATACACCTTATTTATAATTCTATTGAATTCCTTTTTTTCTCTCTCACTATCAAACCCATTAGCAAAGCCCCCTTCTTTGGCAGCTTTAACGATGTAAGCAAACAGCAATAAGTACTGCCATGTGTTTCCTGTTCCTGTTACTTCACAGTTCCCGTTTTTAATCTCAAGGTGTAGGAATGGTGTTTCTACGCGTTTGATCATGATTATTTATCCCCCTTTAATCCGATGTATTCCAAAAATAAGATGTTTAATCCTAATGAGAAAGCACTTAAGACATGTGCGGCTGTACTATCCCAATTTGTGCCTGTACTAATCATTGAAATAACCATGCCTAAAACAAACAAATTAATTGTGATTAATAAGATTCTTTTACTATTCATAATTTCCTCTTTCTGTGCTATAATTAGCACTGTCTGATTTTTATCAATCTTTTCCAAGATTGAGTGGGAGCACACGATGGCTGTCGTGTGTTCTTTTTTTTGTGCTCATAAGCACTTAGCGCCAGGAGACCGTATACAGTAGGTATGTATAGTCAATGGAATTACCCAAAAAGAGAAATGTTAAATTATGTATTGCAGTTCATTCTACGAATTATTATTTGTCTCCTAGCCTTAGGTGCCTACGAGCAACTAAAGCTATTTATTCAATTGTTTTTCTTTTAGAATCATCTCATGTTCAATATTCGCATTTTTGATGATCCTTTTTTCATCAATCCCAAGATAATCGATAACCAGTTTCATCGGCAAATGTCTACTGTCATGAAGTCTTTTACCAGACTTAAGTACTTTCTCGGTCATCTCTTTCTTAAGTCTAGAAGCCTTTGCTTCACTGCAACTTGCTAAAATCATGATGTCATTTCTATCAGCCCACTGTTTCTTAATCACATCAAACATTTGCAAGTTTGTTGTAGCCTGTTTACACATTTTTTCTCACTCCTTTGCTAAGAACTTGTTAATAAAATACTGCTGACCCTTACCAGTGACCTTTGGTGTCTTGGTGGTGATGTTGACACCTGAGCCATTCACGTAAGAACCTTCCTTGATTTCAAACAATCCCAAATCCATAGCCTTCTGTGTAGGCATGTTGTAATCAGTGCCCTGGCGCTTGATCAGATAGCCTTTTTCTCTGAGCCATGCGAATAATCTCTTCTGACCCATGTCAATGCCATTCTGCTTTAAGATTTTGGCAAGTTCACCTACAAGGATAGATGTATGGCTAGTGGCTACTGCATCAGCAAATACCACCTTAGGCTTCATCTCCTCGATTACTTTATCCTTAGCAGCTAGAACGTTCTGCGCTTCAATCAGCGCTCTAGCCATTAATTCAGAGCCACTTAATTCCTTCACTTGGTACTGCCCTGTTTTTCTTAATGATGGGAGTACTTCAGATGTAACCCATCTCTTAAACTTCTTGGCACTTGGTAATTTGCTTGAGAGAACTAAGCTATAAAGACCACTTTCGTTGATTATTGGAGTGTTTCGATTTCTACCGATAGAATCGCGAATCGCGATTGTATCTTTATCTTCAGCGTCAACGTGCTTACTTAATGCATCATTTTGATTCTTATACCCAAGCACATCAGCCACATCTTTTCCGACAAACCAAGGCTCACTGTTAATCAAAAGACTTCTTACTTCATGATTTTCAAAATTAAATAATTGTACTTCGTTCATTTTTGTTCCTCCTTGAAGTTTAATTTTTTTAAACTTGTTTTGTAAAAAAATAAGACCCTATTTCGTTTTCGGGAATATCGAGCATATCGCTTATTGCAATTATGTCATCGCTAGTGAATCTTACTTTATTACGCATTTTTAATGATAATGTATTTTCGGAAATACCATATGCATCAGCAAAATTTAATTGACTGCCATATTTTTCAATGATTCTACCTTTCAGTTTCCTGTAATCAAAAGCCATATTCTACCTCCTAACCCATAAATAATAAAAATACCCCAAAAACAGCAACAATAAGCCAAATGATGCTTATAATTAGTTTAAAAATTTCTTTTTTCATATTGCTATTTAAAGTGAATGATGATAGTTTTATAAATAGAAAGTCATCTAAGACTTTCTATTATAAACTTAAGGACTGCTAGGAGCGAACCTATGTCCCAAACGAGCTGAGTTAATTGTGCTACCAATTTTCTCAGCTTTTTTATTTTCTTTTCCAAATCATTCACTTCATTACCTCCTTTCTGATACTAGTTTAACATTTTTAAACTATTTAGTCAATATTTTTGTTTAATTTAATTAAACCTTTTTATTGATTAGTTTACAAACCCTATATATAATATAAATAGAAAGGAGATGATGTATATGAGACCTAATGCTGATATTAAAGATAGATTAACCTCTGCTTTAAGAATTAGAAATATGACTCCCAAAGAACTGTCTAATAAGACGAATATTCCTAAATCATCCATTTCTCAATACATGAGTGGATATGCAAAACCAAAAGATGAACGACTATATCTAATGAGTCAGGCTTTAAACGTTGACCCAACATGGTTATTAGGGTATGACGTAGAAATGGAAAACAATGAAACCAAAGAAGAAGCAATCGATTGTAACAACCTTTATAGAGTTGACAGAATTAAACTTCCTATGCTAGGTAAGGTAGCATGTGGTGAGCCTATCTTCGCAGATGAAGACAGAGAAAGCTATATAATGGTCGGCACTGATATTGGTGCTGATTTCTGTCTCCAATGTCAGGGTGACAGTATGATAAATGCAAGGATCCATGACGGTGATATTGTCTTTGTGAAGAAAACTGACATAGTAGAAAATGGAGAGATTGCTGTAGTAATCATAGATGATGAGGCCACACTAAAAAGATTCTTCTATTATCGTGAACAGAATCTAGTTATTCTGAAGCCTGAGAATCCAAAGTATCAGGATATAATCCTTACTGGTGAGCAGTTGAATCAAGTTAGGGTTATTGGAAGAGCGGTCGCTTTCCAAAGTGATGTAATATAAATTGATAGGAGGATTATAAATTATATGCAAGAAAAGAAAATGAAATATCAAAGATACAAACGTGGACAGATTGTATTGATTGACTTTAGTCCTTCTATGGGTAGTGAATTACGTGGCAAACATTTTGCAATTGTAATAACAAAGAAAGACTCCCCTAATAATGGTGTCTTGACTGTCATACCACTAAGTTCCAAAGAAAAACCTTACTATTTAGATATAGGAAATTTTGTTTCGAAACAGGTTTATCCGCAATTATTAAATATTACTAGAGAATTATATACAGCATTAGCAAATTTGGATTCATCTGATGCAAATGAATACAACGTTGAAGACGTTCAAAAAGTCCTCAATAATGTTAATGAATTTAAAAAAGTCGCAAACATATACATTAACAAGAATAAAAAATCATTTGCATTGGTACAAAATATTACAACAGTAAGTAAAATAAGAATTAAAAAACCTGTAAATCATTATGATCCAATCAAAAATTTGATTGCTGATAGCCTAATTCTTGATTTAGTTGATAATAAAATAAAAGAATTATTCATCAATGATAAATAGCAAAGATATAATAACGAGGTTTGACAATAGCCGCTTTGTGTGATAACATCTAATTGAACAAGAGCTATACGCTATTGTTATTTACACAACGGCCTAGCGCCATTGAAGGAATCTCGTTAGAGGTTCCTTTTCTTTTTACAAAAAAAGCATCCTAGCGCCAACTAGGATGCTGATAGTGATACGCCAATATCACTCATATAAAAGAAACATCTCATAAAGTCCTTTTACGTACTCAATTATATCACGATTGGCACGTTCAAGGCAAATTACAACTGAAAGGACGTGTCATATTTAACTAAAAAAAAGTAATCCCCGGAGCTAGAGAATTCTAAGATATTATTCTATCCTACTCCCATTCGGGAACCCTGCTTTATCCATCACGGATTACTTATTACATTATTATTATATCTAAAAGTTTTTAAAAGACAACCCATTTTATGATTTTGGTAAAATTGAAATTAATGGATTTTTGATGTAAACAATAAAAAACTCCCCTGCTACCAACAGGAGAGTAATAAGGAAGAGGTACTACCAATACCTCATATAAAAGAAACTATCACATAAAGTCCTTTTACGTACTCAATTATAACACTATTGGCACGTTTAAGGCAAATTACAACTGAAAGGACGTGTCATATTTAACTAAAAATAAGAAAGCCCAGGAGGCAACGTACAAAATAGCACGCTTAGCATTTAGCTACCTAGCCTGGGTCTTATTTCTAATGTGAGAATATCACGCTAAACAACATTTGTCAAATCCAACAGCATTAATGAAAGGACGTGTCATATCATGCCTAGAAACTCTAGATTTAGACGTAGACCGAATAATACAGGTACTGTGGTTAAATTATCGGGTAAGAGAAGAAACCCCTACTGTGCAAGAGTTATGAGCGATGAAAGAGATATAATAACAGGCAAGAAGAAACAGATATGTATAGGCACCTTTGCGACTAGAGAAGAGGCATTGAATGCCTTATCTATTTACTCTCTTAAGAGATCCAATGCAATCACAAATGAAGAAGCAAGGAACCTCGCTCCTGATCTGTTTGATAGAATACAGGAAAAGACACAAAAAAAAATCCCTACTTTTAAAGAAATATATGAGATATTGGATGCTGAGGAATTTAGTAAGCTCTCTAACTCGGCGAGAAAAGGATATAAGGCTTGGATTAAGCATTTTGAAACCATATATGATAGGCCTATCAATAATATCACTCTTGCTGATCTTCAGTTTGTGTTTGATAACGACGGCTCTAAAAACGGAACTCAAGCACACATGAAAGTGCTATGCTGCAAGATATTTGAGTATGCCGTAATACATCAACACATCTCAAGAGATGATGATTATACATCTTATATTAAGATTGCTGATTATAAGCAGTCAACTAAGCACTTCGCTTTTGACATTGAAGAAATCAAGAAACTGCAGAGTGCTGATACTCCAGAAGCGCACCTATTATTGATTTACATTTATACAGGGCTTCGTGTAGGTGAGTTACTGCATATCAATAGGGACAATATACATATAGATGAAAAATGTGATGATGACGGCACAGAAAGGCTTATAAGCTATATTGTGACAGGATCTAAAACTGCAGCAGGAAAGAATAGAATAGTACCAATACATAACGACATCAAACAATTTGTTATTGATGAACTGATTGAAAAAGAAAAAAGATTGATAGATGTCTCTTATGAATGGGGATTTAACAAGAATATAATGCCAATGATCAATAATATGTTAAATACGAATCACACCATGCATGATACTAGAGTGACTTTTGCATCATTGTGTCAACTGTACAAAGTTGATGTATATGCAAGAAAGAAGATACTGGGGCACAAGCTAAAAGACATCACTTTTGATATTTATACAACTGCTTCAAAAAATAGATTGTGGACCGAAGTAAATAAGATAAAACTATGAGAGCGTTCCAATAGAGTGCCACATGACACTTGATAAATAGAACTCAGGATTATATAATTAGGCTGTTGTAAATATGCGTCTCCTTTCTGCAGTTATTACAACAAACCAAAATCTTTATTATTTTTCTTATAAACGTTAGCGCCTTTAGTACTCTAAGTGAGCAAGGCTGCGGAGCACCTGAAAAGGTGCTTTTTTGTTACTAGTTTTTTGTTACTAGTTTGTTACTAGTTGACCACTTTTAAGCACTCTCGAGGAGTAAAAAACCGCATAAATAAGCCATTTTTGTATATTTGAATTTTCATCAAATGAAAACGATTTACACCATATGAAAATTATCAAAAGTTATTATTTAGAATAAATCCCCTCTTTTATGTTCTCCCATATTGGACATAATACATTCTTGATGTTGCTTATGAACAATATCCCATACATACTCCATACCTGTTGCGAGTGGCTGATTTAGAAAATCTTCTTTATCAATCCAATATACATCTCCTTCATCGCTTGACTGAAGAAATCCTTCATACTCACTTGCCTTATAGACTAGAATAATATTATGAATAGAATGCTTATACCAATGATATAAACCACATAAATATGGATTCTTAATTGTAAGACCTGTTTCTTCATTCACTTCTCTAATCATGGCATCTTTGAATATTTCTTCTTTTTCTACATGACCACCAGGAAAAGTAATACCAGTATAAGAATCATTGACTTTATTCTGAACTAAGACATGTCCTTTATCATCTTCAATCATACACATATTCATTAAACAGACATCTTCCTTACGACGTTTCTTTACACCTTTAAACTCGATTGCCTGTACTGGGCATATCTCTAAACAGGCCCCACAATGAAGACATTGTGAAACATCTATTACTTCATTATGAATACAACGTTGAGGACATATAGTCTCACATTTGCCACAATGAATACAGCGGTCAGTAATGGTATAATAAGTACCATGTTCCTTACTATTAATAGTAATAGGTGCTCTTTTAATATGTGCTGGGTCACTGATATCAAAATATTCACCAGATGCTTCATATAAACAGAAGACATCCAATGCCTTTCTTGTATCTTCTGGATAGATAGACTGCATATAAGTATTCTTTAGGAAAATCTCATCAAGTTTATGAGACCCAATATTCTTAACCTTACCACTTAAACTAAAAGATACTTTTCCTTTAAGTCCTGTTAAGGAAATATACTCCTGGTCCATCAGTTCCTTATAGAAACTCTTACCTCTTGCAGTTAAGAAGTAAATACCTTCTTCATCATACAACATAAGATCTATGATTCTTGTGATTGGTTTTCCTTCATTATTAATAGTCGCCATTGTGACAGAATGAATGTCTTCAACAAGTAATTTGATATAATCCATAAAAATACCTCCAGGTATCAGTTTATACCATAAATAGGGTAGACAGGAAATAATATCAATACTGAGATTAATTATTATTTCTGTGCCTCCCGTTGCACCGTACGTACGGGTCTCGTATACGGCGCTACATTTATATGATAATTTCAAACTAACTTAGATAGT